>DATJPT010000013.1 GCA_035506275.1 Bacteroidota bacterium | reverse complement strand
AATCTCACCTTCGGCACCAGAACGCAGGAACATCTGACGGAGTCGCAGGCGAGCTGGAGCTGGCGTGAGGTCGCAACCTCGGTCTTCGTCGTTGCCGTCATCCTCGGAGGATACCTGTATTTTACGGGATAAGAACGATGCATCTAGGAAGCAAATGAGAAATGAAAAACTAAAAATGAGAAATTGAATGGAATACAGAAAATTAGGACGCACTGGATGGAATGTCTCCGCGATAAGTTTCGGCGCCTGGGCGATCGGGGGAACATGGGGGAATGTCGACGACAAAGAATCGCTTGAAGCTCTTCACAAAGCGCTCGACCTCGGAGTGAATTTCATCGATACCGCCGACGTGTACGGCGATGGACGAAGCGAACGACTGGTGGCTGCGCTGCGCCGCGAACGAAAAGAAAAATTATTCGTCGCGACAAAAGCCGGCCGCCGGCTGAGTCCGCACACCGCCGACGGATACAACAGGAAAAATCTCAGCCTGTTCGTCGAACGCAGTCTCAAAAATTTGAGCACCGACGCGCTCGATCTTCTCCAGCTTCATTGCCCGCCGACGGAAGTGTATTACAGGCCGGAGGTCTTCGAGATCCTCGACGATCTGACAAAAGCCGGAAAGATACGCTTCTACGGCGTGAGCGTTGAAAAAGTCGAAGAGGCAATCAAAGCGATCGAGTATCCGGGAGTGCAGACCGTCCAGATCATTTTCAACATGTTTCGTCATCGTCCTGCAGAGTTATTTTTTGACCTGGCAAAGAAAAAAGAGGTTGGAATTCTGGCGCGTGTCCCTCTTGCGTCGGGACTTCTGACCGGAAAATTTTCCCGCGACTCAAAGTTCGCAGCAGACGACCACAGGCATTTCAACAGACACGGTGAAGATTTCGACAGGGGAGAAACATTTTCCGGGGTCGATTATGAGACAAGCCTCATAGCAGTCGAGGAATTGAAAGCGGTCTGCCCCGCCGGAATGTCGCTCACTCAATTTGCCCTTCGCTGGATCCTAATGTTCGATGCTGTGACATGCGCAATCCCGGGAGCAAAACGGAAGGATCAGGAAGAACAAAACGCTTCCTCTGCAGATCTGCCCCCTCTTTCCCGCCAAACGATGGACGCCGTGCGAGCGATCTACGAGCGCAGCATCCGAAAAAGTGTCCATCACTATTGGTAGCACTTTGAATGATTTGAAACGGGAGGGGAGAACTTGAAGGTTGGTGAATCTCGGAATCTTCAAAAAAGCCCGATATAATGAACATTTTCGCATCCTGCAAATGCGGATCTTTTTGCTGAACAGTGTGCAAATTATCTTTTTTTCCCTTGCCTTTTTAATAGTTGTTGTTTACTATTGAAACGGTTCAATAGCAATTTAACCCATTAAATAGGAATAATGAATCGGAGTTTCCAGCCGGAGGGGTGAGGCGATTTTTAAGCCGGCGTGAAAACGCAAAGATCTATTTGATACATTCGGCGTCTTTGATGCGGCGTGATTTGTCTGCAACGCTGGGGAAGCGAGTTGTTCGCGGACACAGTATCAAAGAAAATGAATGACCGATCGACATCCCATTTCGTTTTGCCCGCACGTGGTTCTAGTGCACGGAATCCTACAATGATAGAAAAACTTTCCCACACTGCCGCAGACGTCCAATTAGACCTGCCAGACTACAAAAATCCCAAGCTCTCTGTTGACGACCGCGTTGCCGACCTGCTTGGCCGCATGACCCTCGAGGAAAAAATCGCGCAAATGATCTGCATCTGGGGGCAGAAGAAAACGATCCTCTTCGACGAAGCGGGAAAACTCAACCTGAAAAAATTGGGACACTATCTTAAGGACGGTATCGGCCAGATCGGGCGGATCAGCGACACCGGAGGCGGACAGGAAGCCGTCGCGATGGCGGAACTTTCGAACAAGCTTCAGAAATTTTTTGTGGAAGAGACGCGCCTTGGTATCCCGGTAATTTTTCACGAGGAATGTCTCCACGGGCTGGCGGCGAAAGATGCGACGAGTTATCCTCAACCGATCGGATTGGCGTCGACGTTCAATCCACAGCTTGTCGAAACAATCTATTCATCCGTTGCAGAAGAGACACGGTCGCGCGGAGCTCACCAGGCCCTGACGCCCGTCGTCGACGTGGCCCGCGACCCGCGCTGGGGGCGTGTCGAAGAAACGTTCGGCGAGGACCCGTACCTCATTTCACGCATGGGCATCGCCGCGGTGAAAGGATTCCAGGGGGACGGAACGTTTTCCGATAAGAAACATCTCATCGCAACACTGAAACATTTCGCCGCTCACGGCCAGCCTGAATCCGGTTCCAATTGCGGTCCGGGAAATTTTTCCGAACGTGTTCTTCGCGATACCTTCCTCTTCCCCTTCAAAGAAGTGATCAGGAAGGCCAACGTTATGAGCGTGATGGCGTCGTACAACGAGATCGACGGCGTTCCGTCGCATGCCAATCGGTGGCTGCTGCGCGACGTGTTGAGAGGCGAATGGGGATTCGAGGGGTTCGTGGTCTCGGATTACTACGCGATCACCGAGCTGAACGGAAAAGCCGATAGCGTGAGCCATGCGGTCGCGGCGAACAAGATCGAAGCGGCAATTCTTGCGGTCAATGCCGGGGTCAACATCGAACTCCCCGACCCGGATTGTTATCCCAACCTCACCAGCCTGGTGCGCGACGGAATGATCGCGGAATCTGCGATCGACGAGCTGGTCGCGGCGCTGCTGAAGTATAAGTTCCTCATCGGATTGTTCGACGATCCGTACATTTCGCTCGATGCCGTTCGTCACGAGCGCCGGATCGAAGACAACAGGAAGATCGCCCTTCGCGCCGCTCACGAAACGATGGTGCTTCTGAAGAACGACAACGGCCTGCTTCCCCTGACGAAGAAAAAAGGAAGTACGATAGCCGTCATCGGGCCGAACGCCGACAGAAAGCTGCTGGGCGGCTACAGCGGCAAACCGAAATATTTTACCACGGTACTCCAGGGGATCAAAGAGAAAGTCGGCGGTGACGTCACTGTCCTGTACAGCGAAGGATGCAAGAACACCGTCGGCGGTGCGTGGGATGAGGACGTCGTAACGCTTCCCGACCCGAAAGAGAACAAGAAACTTATCGCCGAAGCAGTACAAACAGCAAAGAAAGCGGACACGGTAGTGTTGGTTCTCGGGGATAACGAGCAGACCTCGCGCGAAGCGTGGAGCAACGTTCATCTCGGCGACAGGGCAAACCTCGATCTCTTCGGAATGCAGAATGAACTCGTCGCATCGATCGTTGAAACCGGCAAACCGATCGTGGTCCTTCTCTTCAACGGCCGGCCCAACTCGATCAGCGAGGTCGCGGCCAGGATCCCGGCGATTATCGAGTGCTGGTATTTGGGGCAGGAAACGGGGATCGCCGTTGCGGACGTTCTCTTCGGCGATGTCAATCCCGGCGGGAAACTGCCGATCTCGATTCCACGATCGGTAGGACACATCCCGTGTCATTACAATCATAAACCTTCTTCGCGCCGCGGATACCTCTTCGACGATATCTCGGCGCTCTATCCGTTCGGCTATGGGCTGAGCTACACGACGTTCCAGTTCACCAACGTGCGGCTGGAAAAACCGATCATCAAAGCCGATGAATCGACCAGGGTTCTCGTCGACGTGAAGAATACCGGAAGCCGAGGAGGGGATGAAGTGGTACAGGTCTACATCCGCGACGTTGTCGGCTCGGTCACCCGTCCGGTGAAAGAGCTGAAGGAATTCAAGAAGATCAGCCTGAAACCGGGGGAATCACAGACCGTCTCCTTTGCCATCGCTCCGGAACAGCTCTCCTTTACGAACATCGCCAAAAAACTGGTCGTCGAAGCGGGGGATTTTGAAGTCATGGTCGGAAATTCCTCGCGCGACCAGGATGTGACGAAGGTGGTGCTGAGAGTTGTCTAAGAGAAGAAGCCGGATTACAGAATTCAGAAGACGGAATACGGAAAAGCGAGAAGGCGCCGTGCGCATGTAGGATTGTGAATCCACGATTGCTAACCTAAAACTTACCCTCCAAACTCCCTTGCAGACTACTACGGAAAAGCTTGCGATAAAAGAAAAAGTCGGCTACGCCTTGGGCGACACTGCCGCGAACCTCATCTTCCAGACGATGGTGATGTTTCAGCTCGCCTTCTACACCGACACGTTCGGCATCACCGCGGCCGCGGCCGGAACGCTGCTGGTGGTCGTGCGCGTGTGGGATGCGATCTTTGACCCGGTCATGGGAATCGTTGCCGACCGGACCAAGACAAAGTGGGGTAAATTTCGCCCGTGGATCCTCTGGACGGCTGTGCCGTTCGGCATCATGGGATTCCTCGCCTTCATAACCCCGAATTTCGACGCCGGCGGAAAGCTGATCTACGCGTACGTCACGTACATCGCTTTGATGATGGTCTACTCTGCGAACAACTTGCCCTATTCGGCCTTGAGCGGAGTGATGACGGGGGATTTGGGAGAACGGACAAGCCTGTCGTCATACCGATTCGTCTTCGCAATGATCGCCCAGCTGATCATTCAAGGCCTCGCGCTTCCGATGGTCGGTTACTTCGGCCAGGGGAACGGCGCTAAGGGGTATCAGTACACGATGGGAATTTTCTCAACGCTGGCCGTCATTCTCTTCTTCATCACATTCTCGACCACGAAAGAACGCATCCAGCCCGACCCCGCGCAGAAAGCCTCGGTCAGGGAACATTTCCGCGACCTCACACGAAACGGCCCGTGGATCTCGATGTTCGTTCTGACCCTCATTCTCTTTATCACGCTCGCGATGCGCGGCAGCGTCGTCTTCTATTATTTCCGGTATTACATGCATGCCGAAAATTACGCGAGTCTTTTCAGCGTGTTCAACGTGCTCGGGACATGTTCGACGATCATCGGCATTTTCTTCTCGAAAGGCCTGGCAACAAGATTCGGCAAGAGGAATGTTTTCATCGGCGGGCTGCTGGGAACGACGATCTTTACGCTTCTCTTTGTCTTCCTTCCGCCGAATGCGATAGTCGTGATCTTCGGTATGGAAATGGCCCGGCAGTTTGTGTACGGGTTTACCATCCCGCTGCTCTGGGCAATGATGGCCGACGTTGCGGATTATTCCGAGTGGAAGAATCACCGGCGCGCGACCGGCATCGTCTTTTCAGCGATCGTCTTCGCGCTGAAGGCAGGTCTCGGGTTCGGCGGCGCCATCACCGGGTTCGTGCTGTCGCTTTACGGTTATGTTCCGAATGCCGAGCAGAGCGAGTCCGCTTTGAACGGCATCGTCATGACGATGAGCGTCTTCCCGGCGATCACATTCGGATTGTGCGCCGTCTGCCTCTTCTTTTACAGCATCAACAAGCAGGCTGAAATTCAGATCACTACCGAACTGGCGGAACGAAGGAAAAGCTTTGCAGTCCAATAAGATCACTATGAAAAAGAATCTCGTCGTACTCGTTGGCATTCTGGCCTTCGGCATAAGCAACAACGCCATGGCGCAGACATTTCTTAAAGACGTATTTAAGAACCGCTTTCTTGTCGGCGCCGCATTGAATGAAGCGCAGTTCTCGGGAAGAGATGAAAAAGGGGCCGCGCTCGCCGCCGCCCAATTCAATACGATCACTCCGGAAAACGTACTGAAGTGGGAACACGTTCATCCTCAACCCGGAACGTATGCATTCGCATCGTCCGACCGGTATGTCGAGTTCGGCGAAAAGAACGGCATGGTCATCATCGGCCACACGCTCGTCTGGCACAGCCAGACTCCGCGATGGGTGTTTCAGGACAGCACCGGAAAACCGGCGAGCCGCGAACTGCTGCTTGAACGAATGCGCGATCATATCAGCACCGTCGTCGGGCATTACAAAGGCAGGATCAAAGGATGGGACGTTGTCAACGAAGCGTTGAATGAAGATGGTTCACTCCGCGACTCTCCGTGGATGAAGATCATCGGCGAAGAGTACATGGTCAAGGCGTTTGAATTTGCGCACGACGCCGACCCGAACGCGGAATTGTATTACAACGACTACTCGCTCGAGAATCCTCCGAAGCGGAACGGCGCGGTTGCCCTGATCAAGAAGCTGCAGGCCGCGGGAGTACATGTCGCAGCGGTCGGACTGCAGGGGCACTATAAAATGGACTGGCCTTCGATGGCCTTGGTCGATTCCGCCATTGACGCGTTCGCATCCCTCGGCATTAAGGTGAACATCACCGAGCTGGATATCGACGTCGTCCCCGCCACACAGCAGAGGAGAAGCGCCGACGTTTCAGCCAACAACTACCATGCGGTGAACGAAAATCTCTTCGCCGCCGGTCTCCCCGATTCCGTTCAAGTCGAGCTGGCGAAACGGTACGGCGATCTTTTTCGGGTGTTCGTCAGGCATGCGGACGTGGTCGGCCGGGTGACGTTTTGGGGAGTTGCGGACGGAAACTCGTGGCTGAATTCTTTCGGCCGCGTCAATTATCCGCTTTTGTTCGACCGGAATTATCTCCCCAAACCGGCGTTTGACGCCGTTGTGAAGGCTGGTCAGAAGTTGTAAACGCATCGGTTTTCAGATCGACGCCTTGCTTTGGTTTCCCAGGGGAACTTGAAAGAGAGTTCCCTTTTTCATTTCCATCGATCAGCCGCTCACATTTTCGCGGAAAGCTTTTGAAGATCAACGTGATCATCTTGCGGTCGCTCTTTCTTGCTGCGTCAACCATCTCTCTCGCGGCAACATGCCTCTCTCAATCCACTCCGAATCCGGAAAGCGGAACGTACGTGGCGCACGAAAAAAGCCCGGGAAGTTTTCCTCTTGCATCGCCCGGAGTTCTTTCACCCGTCATCGTTTCTTCGAAGGATTTTCCCGGGGTATTGCGCGCCGCAAAAGACCTTGTCAACGACATCGATCGGGTTACGGGCTCCCTCCCGCAATTCATTGTGGATACGCTTCCCTCCGTTAAAGAAGTAGTGTTTGCCGGAACGATCGGAAAGGACCGGTGGATCGATTCTCTGATCTCGCTGAAGAAGGTCGATGTGAAAGAGATTGCGGGAGCATGGGAAGCTTTTTCAATTCAAACGGTCGAGAAACCGTTCCCGGGCGTCGATCAGGCATTGGTGATTGCCGGCAGCGATAAACGCGGGACGATCTATGGAATCTACGACCTCTCCGCTCGCATCGGCGTTTCTCCATGGTACTGGTGGGCGGATGTTCCGGTTCGTCATGAATCAAATCTCACCATCCTTCCCGGCCGCCATTTGGACGGCGGGCCCGCGGTGAAGTACCGGGGAATTTTCATCAATGACGAGGCTCCGTGTCTCTCGGGCTGGGCTGCAGAAAAATTCGGGGGGTTCAACAGCAAATTTTACGTGCATGTGTTTGAGTTGATCCTTCGCTTGAAAGGGAACTATCTCTGGCCTGCGATGTGGGGGAGCGCCTTTTCCGATGACGACACGCTGAACCCCCGTTTGGCCGACGAATACGGCGTGGTCATCGGCACGTCTCACCACGAGCCGATGATGCGTGCGCAGGCCGAGTGGCACCGCTACGGAAGCGGTCCGTGGAACTACGAGAAAAATGAGAATGTCCTCAAAGATTTCTGGACAAAAGGGATCAGGAGGATGGGAGAGAACGAGAGCGTCGTGACGATCGGTATGAGAGGAGACGGCGACATGCCGATGACCCAAGGGGCGAACATCGCGCTGCTTGAGAGGATCGTCAAGGACCAGCGCGAGATCATTGGCGCTGTGACCGGTAAAGACCCTGCCGCCGTTCCGCAGGACTGGGCGCTCTATAAAGAGGTGCAGGATTATTATGACAAGGGAATGCGCGTCCCCGACGACGTTACGCTTCTCCTTTGCGACGACAATTGGGGGAACATTCGAAAGCTCCCATCGCTGGGGGACCCGCCCCGCAAAGGTGGTTACGGAATCTATTATCATTTCGATTATGTCGGCGGCCCGAGAAACTATAAATGGCTGAACACGAATCAGATCGAGCGGACGTGGGAGCAGATGCATCTCGCGTACGCTTACGGCGTGAAGCAGATCTGGATCGTCAATGTCGGCGACATCAAACCAATGGAATATCCGATCCAGTTTTTTCTGGATTATGCCTGGAACCCCGATGCCATTCCGGCTCAACGCCTTCCCGACTATACAAAGCGGTGGGCAGCGCAACAGTTCGGCGAGGAACACTCAGCCGGCATCGCCGAGGTTCTGGCGGCGTACACGAAGTATAACGCCCGGCGGAAACCGGAATTGCTTTCGCCCGACACCTACAGCTTGACCGATTACAGGGAAGCCGAGACCGTCGTTGCCGAATACGATACGATTGCCGAAAAGGCGCAGCATATCGGCGACGCACTTCCTTCGGAATACAAAGATGCTTATTACCAGCTCGTTCTTCATCCGGTTCTTGCATGCTCGAATCTAAACGAACTTTATGTGACCGTCGCAAAAAATCGCCTCTATGCAAAAGAGGGGCGTGCTGCGGCGAATGGGCTAGCACAAGAAGCCCAGGCATTGTTCGAAAAAGATTCCGCCATCTCGTACTACTATAATAAAGTGATGGCCGGGGGAAAGTGGGACCACATGATGGATCAGACCCACATCGGATATACGTACTGGCAGCAGCCGGACAAGAATTCCATGCCCGAGGTGAAGAGAATCGGCGTGCGCGATGCCCCTTCGATGGGGGTTGCGGTTGAGGGAAGCAGTGCTTCGATGCCCGATGGCGGTACCGAAGCGGCATTTCCTCCTTTCGACTCGTTCAACCAACAATCCTATTATATAGAGGTCTTTAACCGGGGGGGGACTCCCTTCCGCTATTCAATCGAAACAAGGGACCCTTGGCTGAAGATCAACAAATCCGAAGGGACCGTCGAAGCGCAGGAGCGCCTTTGGGTCAGCGTAGATTGGAAAAATGCGCCTGCCGGGGAACATGCTTCTTCGATCGTTGTAACCGGACCGGAGAACAGCCGTATCACTGTCCATGCGTCGATCAACAACATTTCACCGGCGCAGCAAGGAAGCATGGCTGGATTTGTTGAAAGCAACGGCTGCGTATCGGTTGAAGCGGAACATTATTCCAAAGCGATCGGATCGTCGTCGGTGGATTGGCTGACGATCCCGGGATTAGGACGGACCCTTTCCGGAGTCACGCCCGAGCCTGTGACATCGCTGCCGCAGGTGGCGGGAGGGACTAGTCCGCACCTCGAATACCAGATGTATTTCTTTGACACCGGCAGCGTCAGCGTCAATGCATATCTTTCACCGACGCTCAATTTTCACAACGACCGGGGGCTGCGGTACGCAATTTCCTTCGATGACGATCCGCCGCAAACGATCACCATGAACGGCGAAAATTCGAACCGGACATGGGAACAGTGGGTGGCGAACAACATCAACATTTCGACCTCACAGCATGTCATTCATCATCCGGGGGTCCATACGCTGAAATTCTGGATGGTCGACCCGGATGTCGTACTGCAGAAGATCGTCGTCAACGCCGGCGGAGTCAAGCCAAGCTATCTTGGACCGCCGGAAAGTTTCCTTTTGCGCAACAAGAAATGAACGCATAACGCGGCGATCGCACGACCGGAAATTCGCCGACTGTAAAGGTACCAGAGAATTCTTTTGTTGATCGATGCGCAAAAACATCTCATCACATATTGAGTCTTCAAGGAGACAACTCGTATGAAAACTTCCTGCGTCAACATCTCTGCGATCTTGCTGTTCGCCGTCTTCTCTGCCGCATCGTTGAAGGGAGCTTCCTTCGACTCATCGTCAACCGCTCCGGCCGTTGAGATCGCCGGAACGCAATCGCTCCATATCACGTCCATGATCGTCAATCAGGAATTCAACCTTTACGTGAACCTTCCGAGAGATTATCAGGACAGCGCCAGAACGTTTCCCGTTATTTATCTCCTCGACGGCCAGTGGGATTTCCCTCTTGTCCAGGCGATCTTCGGCCAACAGTATTACGATGGATTTGTCCCCTCGGCGATCGTCGTCGCCGTCGCATGGGGAGGGAACAATCCGAATTATGATATGCTGAGAGTGAGAGATCTCACCCCGACCGCGCCAAAGGAGCTCCCCCAATCCGGGAACGCGCCGAACTTCCTGAAGTTCATCAAGACGGAATTGATCCCGTTCATCGATGCCCGCTATCGGACAAAAAAAGACGACCGGACGCTGATGGGGAGCTCGCTCGGCGGATTGTTCACCCTCTACGCTCTCTTTCAGGAAACGTCGACGTTTCAACGGTACGTATTGACGAGCCCCGCTATCGGCTGGGATAACAACGCGATAGCGGGCTTTGAAAAGAATTACACTCCGGCGAAAACCCTGCATCCGGTGAAGTTGTTCATGGCGGTTGGAGGGCTGGAAGGGAACGAGAGTTCGTTCGAAAAGTTCGCGGCCGACCTGAAGGCAAAAAAATTGGAGGGACTGGAGATCGAGACCCGGGTGCTCGAAGGGACCGGACATTCCGGGGGGAAAGCCGAAGGATATACGAGAGGACTCCAATTTGTTTTCGCCAAGCCGTCGATTGAGGTTTCGACCGCTGTTCTGGATGAATACGTAGGGGCGTATCGCATCAATCCTCAGGTGAGCATCAACATTTCCCGCGAGGAACAGCATCTCATGGTCGCGGGACCGGATGGGGTAAAGATGGCGTTGTGGGCCGAGACGGAGCAGGATTTCTATCGGAAAGGGGTCTTCCTTTTTGTTCACTTCAAGAGGGACAACAAAGGAAAAGTGATCGGAATGACGGTGGACCAATATGGCGGAAGTCAATTCATCGAGAAAGCCGAGTAGCACAACTGCCGCTGCACGCGCTCGGTACTAGCAGGAAGGGAATGAAAGTGAAAAGATTTGCGTTCGCCTCGGTGTTGCTTTTGATCATGGGGGCAATCAGCGTTCAGGAATTTTCGTATTGCCAATCCAGATCGACGTTCACGAACCCTATCATCGCGGGATTTTATCCTGATCCGAGTATCTGCCGGGTCGGGAAGGATTTTTACCTCGTCAATTCGACCTTTGCCTACTTCCCCGGGATCAATATCTTCCATAGCACAGACCTGGTCCATTGGAGCTTGATCGGTTACGTCTTGAGCCGTCCGGAAGAATTCAACCTGGACGGGCAGCAGGTATCGCGCGGTCTTTTTGCCCCGTCGATCCGGTATCACAACGGGTTGTTCTATGTGACATGTACGTTGGTCGACATCGGCGGCAACTTCGTCGCCACCGCGAAAGACCCGGCCGGTCCCTGGTCGAAACCTGTATGGCTGCCGCAGCTCGACGGGATCGATCCGTCGCCGTTCTTCGACGACGACGGCAAAGCATACATCGTCTACAACAGCATCCCCCCAGAGCACAAATCTCTTTACCCGGGACACAGAACGATCCGGATCCGAGAATTCGACCCGGAAAATCTTAAAGTAAAAGAAGACGAAAGGATCCTGATCAACGGCGGAACCGACATCAACAAAAAGCCCGTATGGATCGAAGGACCGCATATCCTGAAGAAGGACGGGATCTATTTTCTTATTGCTGCAGAAGGGGGAACTGAGGATCAGCATTCTGAAGTGGTTTTCAAGAGCGCCAATATTTACGGTCCGTATGTTTCGTATGAGAAAAATCCGATCCTTACTCAGCGCAACTTGAATCCGCAAAGACCGAACCCTATCACGTCGACCGGTCATGCGGATCTTGTTCAGACCGAGTCGGGAGATTGGTGGGGAGTGTTTCTCGGCTGCAGGCCGTATGGTCCGTACGAAGGGGAGTACTATAATACGGGAAGGGAGACATTTCTCGCGCCGGTAACATGGGAGAACGGTTGGCCGGTGATCAACCCGGGGCATGAGGAGGTGCAATACCGCTATTCTTCGCCGGTCGTCCCTTCAGCAGATCTGGCCGACATACCGAGGAGCGGGAATTTTCGGACGAGAGATGATTTCGATTCTCCGGAGCTGAACCGAAACTGGGTTTTTCTCAGAACGCCTCACGACCGATGGTTCGACCTGTCGACGAAGAAAGGATTCGTCACGCTGAAACTACGGCCGGAGACCTGTTCGGGGGAAATGAACCCGAGCTTTCTTGGAAGGCGCCAGGAACATTTGCGCTGTTCGGCAAGCGCCAGCTTGCTGTTTACTCCGCATGCGGAGAATGAAAAAGCGGGACTGGTGGTTTTTCAAAACGAACGGCATTTCTATTTTATTTGTAAATCATTGGAAAAGAACGGCGAGGCGATCCAGGTGTACAGCTCGGACAGCAGCGGCACGTCTGTTGACGGGATGCTGCTGGTTGCTTCCGTGCCAATCGCGAAGGATGAGGGCGGGAAGGAAGTGATGCTCAAGATCGATGCAACGGAGGGCCTCTATTCATGCTCTTTTGCGTTCGATGAGCGGCATTGGACCCTCCTGAAGGACAGCATGGACGCGAAGTACCTTTCCACAAAAGTTGCAGGAGGCTTTGTCGGGTGCATGTTCGCCATGTACGCGACGTCCGACAAGGAAACGAGTACGAATGCCGCCTCGTACGATTGGTTCGAATATTCCGGCGACGATGAAGTCTACAAATGACCGATCGGTTGTGTCTCAGCCTGAAGTTTGATAAGCATGGCTTCGTTCTCTGCAGTCAATCGAAGGAACTCTGTGAAATTGAGACGCTCTCGGGCGACTTGACTCTAGGGAAAAAAATCTTACCTTTTAGTCGGCTCATGAACATGCTGCCGATAAACAACACTAACGGGGCGCCTCCCGAAAAGAGGTACCGAAAAATCATATGAAACGAATAACAATAGAAGACGTCGCCAAGAGGACGGGGGTCTCGAAGGGGACGGTTTCCGCCGTTATCAACGCAAAAAGTACCGTAAAGCCTGCAACGCGCGACCACATCCTGGCGGTCATGAAGGAACTCAACTTCCGCCCGAAAGGCGTCGCACGGAATCTCAAGAACGGCAACCAGGATAAAAGCATCGGGATCATTCTCAAGGACCTGAATTACCCGTTCTACACTTCGATCGCTGCGGGAGCGAAGGATTATGCGAAAAGCAAGGGGTACTCTGTCCTCGTGACAAGTTCGGACGACGACCACGAGACCGAGAAAAAATTCTCTCATCTTTTTTCCGCAAAGGACATCAAAGGAACGATCATCGCGCCGATCGTGGCCGGAACGGCGGAAATAGAGCATCTATTCAAGCTGAAGATGATCAATTATCCTTTTGTTCTGCTCGAGGATGTCGGCGGCATCCAGGCGAATGTGGTGGCCATCGACAACCTGAAGGCGATCAAAAAAGCGGTGAAATATCTGATCGATGCCGGACACACCCGCATCGTCCACTTCGCCGGCCCGCCGCTGTCATCCCATACGCTCGAACGGATCGAAGGATTCCGGGATGCGTTCAGCGAAAGCACGCTCGTATTCCATAAGGAGATGATCGTTTCGGTCGGTTCCCACTATGACGAGAGCTTCAGCAAGACGGTAGAATTTTTCAAGAGCAAAAAGCCGGAAGATTACCCGACGGCGATCGTCTGTTTCAACGACCACCAGGCGCTTGCCGTCATGAGCGCGTTGAAGCAGTTGAAGATCCGCGTGCCGGACGATATATCGATCATCGGAAACGACGACATCTACTACGCGCAAATCTATCCGGTTCCGCTCACCACGATCCGGGCTCCGCAGCACGAGATCGGGAAGAAAGCGGCAGAAATCCTGATCAGGAACATCGAATCTCCATCGCTCCTTCCCAACGAGCATGTCGTTCTGGAGACAGAGTTCATCGTTCGGGAGTCGACCAGGGTGCTGAACAAGTAAAAGCGGCCGGTGTCGTTGATCCTATCGAGGCGGGACCCGTCCCGCTGCGGGTTAAAATTTTCTTATCGTTCTGATTTTTCTGTTTCCTCACACTCCATAGTCCGCTTCTGCACATTGGTCCGCGCGCCGATGGGGCGTTTCATTCTTTCATCGTAGAAATTGTTCGGAGATCGTTATCATGCCAAAGATCCTTCTGGGATATGACGTCGGAAGTTCATCTGTAAAAGCTTCATTCATCAACGCCGATACGGGGGAGCTCGTCGCCTCGGGGTTTTCTCCCGAGACAGAAATGAAAATCGATTCGCCGCAGCCGGGTTGGGCAGAGCAGGACCCGGACGCATGGTGGCGTCATTGTGTCGCCGCAACCAAGAAGATCTTGTCAAAGGTCAACGCGGCATCGATCGAGGTGGCCGCTATCGGCGTCTCGTACCAAATGCACGGGCTTGTGATGCTCGGAAAGAAGAATGAGGTTCTGTATCCTTCTATCATCTGGTGCGACAGCAGGGCGGTCGACATCGGCAACAAGGCGTTCGACTCGATGGGGGGCGATTTCTGCCTCCGGCATTACCTGAACTCTCCGGGAAATTTTACGGCGTCGAAGCTGAAGTGGGTGAAGGAGAACAAGCCGGAGGTCTACGCAAAGATCGCGAAGGTGATGCTCCCCGGCGATTATATCGCCTTCAGGCTGACCGGCGAGATCAGCACGACCATCTCCGGTTTGAGCGAAGGGATCTTGTGGGACTTTGAAAAAAAAGAAACGGCCGGCGACCTGCTGAAATTTTACGGCATCGATCGCGGCCTGATCGCAAACATCGTTCCGACGTTCGGGATGCAGGGAACATTGCAACCGTCAGCGGCGGCCGAGCTCGGACTGAAAGCCGGTGTCCCGATCACCTACCGCGCAGGGGACCAGCCGAACAATGCGCTGTCGCTCCATGTGTTGAAGCCGGGAGAAATCGCGGCGACGGCCGGGACATCGGGAGTGATCTATGGAGTTGCGGAGAAGAACATTTTCGACACTGCAAGCCGCGTCAACACGTTCGCCCACGTCAATTACACAAAGGAGACTCCGTTTACCGGAGTGCTGTTGTGCATCAACGGGACAGGCATTCAATACAGCTGGCTCAGGCAAAACGTTCTCGACAACAAGCTTTCGTATGACGAGATGAACACCCTCGCATCCGGCATCGCCGTCGGGTCGGACGGCCTTTTCTGTTTTCCGTACGGCAACGGGGCGGAACGAAGTCTGGGGAATAAGGATGTGCTTGCACAGTTCTCCGGCATCAATTTCAATATCCATCAGCGGGGGCATTTGATCAGAGCGGCCCAGGAAGGGATCGTTTTCTCATTCCGGTACGGCCTGGATATCATGAAGAGCATCGGCATGGAATTCGGAGTTATAAAAGCCGGGGATTCGAACTTATTCCAGAGCCGGGTGTTCAAGGAGGCGTTCGTCAACACATGCAACGTCGACCTTGAAATCTGCAATACGGACGGCTCGCAGGGTGCAGCCCGCGGAGCCGGCATCGGCGTCAAATATTACTCCTCTGCTGACGAAGCCTTTCGAGGGTTGAAAGTTATTGAAAAACTAGGCCCAACTGGCGAATTAGCAACGGAATATGATGCGGTCTATAAAGGTTGGAGTCGGCGGCTGTCGGCGCTTCTGGAGAGGTAAGTCGTTATTATTTCGCTTGACATGAAGAAGAATTATTTATAACATTGAATCGGTTCAATTCTATTTGAACTGTTAAAGAAACGGAGGAGCCTTTCACCGACATTCGAACCTTGCATCAAGCTCCATCATAAGCGCAAAACCATCCCACCACACAAATTCGAGAAGAGACTTCACATGGTCATGAGCAATAAATATTTTCCGAAGATCAAGCAATCAATTCCTTACGAAGGCAAAGATTCCAAGAATCCTTTTGCATTCAAATTCTATAATAAAGACCAGCGCGTCGGTTCGAAAACCATGGGAGAGCATCTCCGGTTCTCGGTTGCTTATTGGCATACGATGATGGGGAACGGGAGCGATATGTTCGGAGGACCAAGCTTCGAACGTGCGTGGCGGAAATCGAACAATCCGATGGACCGCGCCAAGGAGACGCTGGAAGCGGCATTTGAGTTCTTTCAGAAATTAGGCGTCGATTATTATTGTTTCCATGACAGAGACATCGCTCCCGAAGGAGAGAACTTTTCCCAGTCGATAAAGAATCTCGACGAGATCGTCGGGCTGGCAAAGACCTTTCAGAAGGAGACGGGTGTCAAGCTTCTCTGGGGGACGGCGAACCTGTTCGGGAGTCCGATCTACTCGCAAGGTGCCGGAACAAGCCCGAATGCCCACGTGATGGCTCATGCAGCCGCCCAGGTGAAGAACGCCATCGATGCGACAAAGGAGCTTGGCGGTGAGAACTACGTCTTTTGGGGAGGCCGCGAGGGGTACGAAACGTTATTGAACACCGACTTGAAGAAAGAACAGGAACAGATGGCCAAGTTCCTTCACATGGCCGTTGACTACAAGAAGAAGATCGGGTTCAAGGGACAGTTCCTTATCGAGCCGAAGCCGGCGGAACCGATGAAGCATCAGTACGATTCCAACGCCGCAACGACGCTCTATTTCCTGAAAGAGTACGGCCTTCTCGATCATTTCAAACTGAACATCGAAGCGAACCACGCGACGCTCGCGGGGCATACCTTCGAGCACGAACTGGCCGTTGCTTCGGCGGCGGGCAAGCTGGGGAGCGTTGACGCGAACCGCGGCGACCTGCTGCTCGGCTGGGACACCGATCAATTTCCGACGGACCTTTATTCCACCACCTTTGCGATGATGGTGATACTCGGCCAGAACGGTTTGGGCAAAGGGGGCTTGAATTTCGACGCCAAGGTGCGGCGCAGCTCGAACGACCCGCTTGACCTTTTCCATGCGCATATCGGCGGCATGGACACGTTCGCGCGCGGCCTTGTCGTTGCCCACTCGATCATCGAGGATAAGGCTCTTTCGAAATTCGTTGCCGAGCGGTATGCAAGCTTCAACTCCGGCATCGGCGCGAAGATCATGGCGGGGAAAGCGGGTTTCGAAGATCTGGAAAAGTGGATCATCAAGGAGGGCAAGCCGCAGCTCGATAGCGGCCGGCAGGAGATGCTGGAAAATATTGTTAATTCGTATATCCTTCGTTAAAGAGTCACCAGACAGTCGTTCAAACATCAATCATTGTCGTTACGATGCACCAATTGATACGACGAACTGAACAATTCGTTTTCGCTGTCGACCTGTCGGTCCGCATGTCATCGGACCAGCAGCAGACGCAGGATCAGGTGTATCGCCATCGGGTGGCCGCTCCGGAGTGAGTGCTATGCAGCTCACGGGAAAGAACGGTCACCCGATTTTTTTAGCCGGTGTTTTTATATAAGGAGATCTTGTTGTGAAAACCTCATCCGGTGTTAACGCAGCAGTTCAGCCATTGTTCGTCGAATACACAGGACTTCGTTTTAACGGAAAAAATATATTGTTGGCGGCGCTTGTGTCGCTGTTCATGGCTCCCTTGGCGTTTGCGGGGGGGACGATCAAAGGACGCGTGTTTGACAAGGACTCAAAGGACTTGCTCCCCGGCGCCAATATCGTGGTGAAAGGAACAAGCATCGGGGCGGCTACCGATCTGAACGGAGCGTTTTCCATTCCCAACGCTCCCTCCGGCGAACAGACGATCACGGCGTCCTACCTCGGATACGTCTCGATAAGCGTGACCCTGAACATACCCGACGGCGGCTCGGTGACGCACGATTTTTATCTCGGCGCTACGACCATTAAGGGAGAAACGGTTGTCATCACTGCACAGGCACAGGGACAGGTGCAGGCGATCAACCAACAGCTGGCGTCGGATAAGATCGTCAGCGTCGTCTCGGAGGCGAAAATTCAGGAGCTTCCGGATTTCAACGCAGCCCAAGCGATAGGACGTCTGCCGGGAGTCTCGACGCTGAAGAGCTCGGGTGAAGACAATAAGGTGGTCGTCCGAGGATTAGCCCCGCAGTATAACGAAGTTGCCATCGGCGGAATTACCCTTGCCAGCACCGGAAGTTCACAGATCGGTGCAAGTTCCCTGGGCATCACGGCGAATTCCCCCAGTGACGACCGGAGCGTTGACCTGACGATGGTGACACCATACATGATCAAGTCGATCGAAGTCTATAAATCTCTCACTCCTGATTTGGAGGCCAATGCCATCGGCGGCTTCGTCAACATGGAGTTGCGGGAAGCTCCTTCGGGTCTTCATGGGGACGCACTGTTCCAAACGGGCTACACGCAAAAAACGAATGATTATGGAAATTACAGGGCGGTTGTATCCGGAAGCGACAGACTCTTTGACGATCAGCTCGGCGTGTATGTCCTTGCGAACGCCGAGCAATATGACCGCAGCGCGGATAATATGAACGCCACCTACGCCACCGCGCAGAGTTGGATCGACCAGACCGGCTACAGGCCCGTGTTGGTAAACAACGTCACTCTGGATCGTCACATCGAGACAAGGGAGCGGTTCGGAGGCAACCTGATTCTTGATTACAAGCTCCCATCCGGCTCTATAAAGTCGATCAACATGGCAAGTCGTCTGACCTCGGACGCGCAGGATTATAACACAACCATAAATTACAACGCAGATCTTACTAACCACAGCCTGGGCTTTTCATACCGCCAGGCAAATAGCAACACCGACCTTGCAGTCAACTCACTGGATTTTACCAACGATTTCGGATTCATTTCCGCGGATGTGAAAGCGGCGAACAGCTATTCGAGAAATCATCTTCCATACTCGCCATATTATGTATTCTTCCAGAACAACGGCACAAAGGGCTTCAGCGGAAAGGACACCAACATCACCCCGGAGAATCTGCTAACATTTTTGAAGTACGGTCCGGATTCCACGACCTTGCTGAGCTCGATCAATCTATTCAGCAGCGATTACCACGAAAATGACCAGGCGTATAAGGCCGATTTCAAGGTCCCGTTTGCACCCGGGAACTTACTCTCCGGCTTCTTCAAGTTCGGCGGGGAGTATCGCTACAACTACATTACGAATACCCAGAGCACCCCATACATCCAGCTCGGCGGCACGAATGCGATCAATACTCAGGTTAGAAATAACCTAGCCAAATTATATCCGGGATTGAAGGTCGCTTCTACCGGTCAACTGGAAGGGGCTAATTTTACGTCGACCGATTCAAAACTCCTGGGTTCATTTTTGGATAATAAGTTTGGATCCATTAACTGGGCCACCGACCCCACCATCCTCAACGGTGCTGTCAATTATATTCAGGCGAATCGGGCTCTCTTCGCTCCGTTGGCGAGCGACGCAACAGGTGGCGGCTGGTATGACGGGCCATTTCAGGAACTTCCCAATGATTACAAGTATGTCGAACGGTACTACGCAACGTACCTGATGTCGGAATTGGATTTTGGGCAGGACCTTATGGTCGTCGGCGGGGTGCGGTACGAAGAAACGAAGAGTTTATATTTCGCGTACAACATGGAGGACGAGCGCAATCCGTACTCTCAACCCGTATTCCCCGTCACAACGTATCCACAGAATCATTACCTCCTTCCTCAGGTTCAGGGAAGGTATAATCTTACCGACTGGAGCGACATACGCTATTCCTACACACAAACACTCGCTCGTCCGGATTATACCTCGCTGTCGCCGCACTTTGTTGTTTCAGCCGCTGCAGGGGCCGTCTATGCCGGAAACCCGAGTCTGCTGCCGGCGCAAGCGTACAATCACGACGTGTTGGTAACCTTCCACAACAACGAGTTGGGGCTCTTGTCGGTCGGCGGGTTCTATAAGGAGGTCAATCATTTCACATACGCAGCGTCGTATCCGCTCTATAATAAGAAATTTTACGCTGCGCAGGGGGTGACCGGACTTCCATTCACGCTGGAATCATTTGCTCCGTTCTTGTCCTCGGCCGACCTTAGCCCCAACAACGGTACGAGAGTGTCCACGTTTATTAACAGTCCGTACGCCGCGTACGTGAGAGGAATAGAAACGGACCTTCAGACACGACTTTGGTATCTTCCGGCACCGTTCGACGGCGTTGTGCTCGGCGTCAACTACACGCATATTGCCTCCAAGGCTGTATATCCATATTTCGATGCACAGCAACATGGCAAGACCGTCCAATTTATCGACAGTACGAGGACCGACAGGCTGGTCTATCAGCCGAACGACGTTATGAACGCTTATATCGGCTATGATTACAAAGGCTTTTCTGCGCGGGCCTCCTTCGTCTATCAAGGGAACGTCGTCCAGAATATCGGGGCGTATCCTGAAACGGAAGGTTTCTCCAAAAGTTACAACCGGGTCGATATTTCTGCGCGACAGAAGCTTCCGTGGGAGGATGGACTCCAATTGTACCTGGATGTGAACAATCTCAACAACGAGCCGAATATTTCGACACAGCCCTCGATTAGCGGCTTCACATCAGAACAGTTCTATGGCCTCACAGCCGACCTGGGAATCCGGTTTACCCTGTGAAACGCGTAATTGATATCACGATGAGTGCGTCTGCTACTGTGGAACGATTTTGAAAGAGGATCAGCATCAATCAAAAACACAAGGAGAAGTCAACATGAAAAACTTTGTTTTGGTTTTGTTGTGTATAGCGTTGCCGGTTGTGATGGTGGCGCAGACCGATACGGTCAATGTGCCGAGCGACCAGGGGGACGGAGGCAACCTTAATACTGCCGTTGCCAACGTCATTAATGCAGACCCCACCGGCGTGCAGCTCTCCAACACGGTGTTCAAACTGGAGACGGGCGGATTTTATATTCTTTCAGGAGCGATTACGACTCCTCCTCATTCCCATCTTTATATCGTGGCACCGGCACCCGGCACCTCGCAGGCAACTTCGCTTCCGCAGATCGTTTGGACCACCAGCGGCGGCGTGACGACAACATACAACTTTGACTGCCATGGCGATCTGACGATGAAGAATATCTGGATTCTTGAGGGGAACATCACCGGCGCTCAGGTTGGGTCGAGCATCGTTATCGAGGACGACACGCTCCATAACACGAACGGGGCGGGGGAGCATTTGGACATGGACGGCTGCATCATCGATTATATGCCGATCGGTAACGGCGGCGGCGCCATTGAGCCGTCGTGCCAGCATTTCCGGGGACATATCTCCAACACGTATTTCCGGAACATGACCGATAACCACTATCGGTATTATGGCAGGCCGGTTTCTTGGACGTACCAGAGCACAACATGGCATACCGACACCTTGACCTTCGAGAATTGCACGATTGCAAACGCGGGCTATGCGTATATGCAGGAATCGCCTTGCTACGGCGATTATGTCTCGTTCAATCACTGTACTTTTTTGAACACGATGATGTACACGCTCGAGTCGTCGTACTGGTGGTGGCTGTCGGTCACCAATTGTGTTTTTCAGAACATCTTCATGTTTGGCGATACACCGTCGGGTGACGGGACCGGCATGGTCCCGAACGGCGGCGTCATTAACATCGACAGCGCTTCGGGGTTCAGTGCGTTGACCCCCCCCATTCCATTTACCGACGATCCGACAGCCGGCGCGGCGTTGCAGCGTCACATCGTCGTTGCCAACTGCAGCTATGGCTATGACCAGTGGTTTTACGACTTCCTCGCTCACAATCCATACAACGACACCGCCAGTGAAGTCAACAAAATCCACATCATGCCAATGATGAGCGGAAAGACATACCAATTCTTTGGAGGCAAGGATTCCGCCGGCCATAAGCTCTTTCCGTATATGAACGCCTGGAACCTGTATCCGTTTGATACAGCGACAACCACCTATAATCGCGTAACCTCGTACAACGCTGCTTACGACGCGGGTTTTGTACTGGAACCGACGAATATCGACAGCATCAAAGGTTTTTTGATCGGCCGATGGCAGACGGGAGCAAATGTCAGCTGGGCGTATGACCCTCAATCGGATGTCACACAAGCCTGGCCGCTGAACGAAGACCTCTCGTACGGTAACTCCACATTCATGTCTGCCGCTATTGGAGGATTGCCGTTGGGCGATCTGTTCCATTGGTGGCCGGCGAAATACACGCAATGGGCTGCTCAGGCCGCATCGGAACATGCCACGATCGCCGGATGGCTTAACGGGACGGGCATTACCGCAGTGAAGGCTCAGCCATCGACGGTTCCGGGAAAGTTCGATCTCGCGCAGAACTATCCTAACCCGTTCAACCCGACGACGACGATCAACTACTCTGTGCCCCAGAGCGGTTTCGTGACCCTCAAAGTCTACAACCTGCTCGGACAGGAAGTTGCAACATTGTTCTCGGGCACTCAGCAGCCGGGAAATCACACGGCGGTGTTCGACGGCAGCAAGCTTTCCAGCGGCGTCTACTTCTACCGCCTGGAAGCGAACAGCAGTTCATTGACCAAGAAACTGGTTCTCATGAAATAAGTTCATGCAGAATTTCCCTCCCGGTCCTCCAGGACCGCGGCCGGGAGGGGCGAGCGTGATGTATCAAAGATGTTTCTTTAGCGATGAAGGAGGTGATTGAAGCCGAAGTGATCGTGAAATTTGGAACGTAGCGTCCGATCATCTGTAGCATCGAACCGCTCTCGAACGAGATGCGGAGTTTCTTTGAGCAGTACCTGATTCATCGACGCAGGGAATCATCGTCGAGCATGGCAAAAGAGCATCACCAATAATTCACGTTGTACGTTGTGGTATTTTTTAGTTCATCGCTGTCCAATTACAACAACCTGGGAGGTAACATGAAAAGGTTTGTACAGCTACTCACGGCTGTCACAGCGCTTCTCGTGCTTGGACTCAGTATCTCAAGCGCACAGGAAGTGACATATGTACCGGCAACGTTCCCCGCACCGGCTGTCAACGCGGCGAACGGCGGTTTTGCCTGGGGCGATCTCAACGGAGACGGATATCTTGATGTCTTCACTCCGTCGACGAGTATCACCCTCAATAACGCCGGCACATCGTTTGCCGCTGCGGCATCAACGATGACGGCAAATCTTCCGCTGAACACCAACGACGTCGGCGCGCTGTTGGCCGATTTCAACGGCGACGGAGTCCTCGACCTGTTCACGACGAACGGCGGAACGCCGAGCAGCGGACTTTACTATAACAACGCCGGGGTATTTACGGCGGCAACAGGAACCGGCGACCTTGGTACGGCTGGACTTTCCGGCGAGGTTTTCCAGGGACTTGCGGCGGCGCCTATCGATCACAGCAATTACCTCAGCGTTGCATGGCCTGGAACATTTACGCCGATCGGCGCCTCTGGTCCTGGCAGCAATAATCAGGTACCGGCCCCCGCAGGCGGAATTTGGCTGCTTAAAGGCGGTCCGACCGGCTTCACGAATATCGGTAAGGGAGCGACTCCCGCTAATGCCGGCATAGATACGAGCCGTTCATTTGAATCCTGGGACGTCCGTTTCCTCGACGCTAATAACGACGGCTACATGGATTTGTTAATGCCGAGTTTCCGGCAAGGATTTTCCAAAGTGGATACCGGTACGTTTAACACTGCTCGAAAAGGATGCGTCCTGTATCTAAATGATGGAACCGGGAAGTTTTATGTTCCCACGAGCGCGACGATCCCCGGTAACCCGACGATCTACGCTCTCGACTCCATAAAAGTTAATGTGGCTGGCACCATGGACAGCGTTGAATATGCCAGCGTTCACGCGGACACCGGAATCATCGTCGATGATACGGTTCGCCACTTTGGCGCCATCGGCGAGCAGTGGGGCGACCTTAACAACGACGGTATCGAGGACCTGATCCTGAACGGTCTCAATGCGAACGATAACAGGGACGGCAATGATAGTTTGAAGGCCGATGTTATCCTGTATGGCAAGGGAGACGGCACGTTTACATACAAGTGGGATGGAGTCCATGTTGCAACGTGGAACGGACTGACTCAGAATACGGCCCAGCGTGCGATGTCCATCGGCGACTACAATAACGACGGGTGGGCGGATATCTTTACGTGCGCGACTTTCGGCCCCCAATATCTGTACCACAACAACGGTAACGGTACATTCACGAACGTGGCAACGAACGATGCCTTGGGGACAAATGGTGCGCGGGCCGGGCAGTTTGTCGACTACAACAACGACGGCTTCCTTGACATCTTCATGTTCATCGGCGGCACCGTTACGCTGGAGAAGAACAACGGCAACACGAACCATTGGATCGCCTTCACGCCAATAGGCACGGGCAATAACATGTCGGCCATCGGTGCCAGGTTCACTGTTTACACTGCCGGAACCAAGCAAATCCGCGACATTAAAGCAGAAGGCGGTTCTGCCGGTATGGGCGGAACGCTGAGGGCCAACTTCGGTATCGGCGCGAACACGAAGGTTGATAGTGTGAATGTTCGGTGGCCGGATGGAACATCACATACCTACGTTACTGGCGCTGCGAATAATACCCTTGCAGTGAACAAATACTATACGATCCAGGAAGGATCAGTTGTTCCCGGCACCCCGACGACGGGCCGGCCTTCATGGGCTGCAGGCGACTCGTCTCTCACGTCGACCGATACCCTGAACTGGACCGCAGGCGCAACGGGCACCGGTACCACCACCTATACAGTACAGGTTGCGACGAATGCTTCGTTCGGCAATATCGTGAAGACGGTTACTGGAGTTACGGCGACAAACACCATCGTCCGACTCGGTCTCTCCACGAAGTACTACTGGCGCGTCCAGGAGTTCGACAATCAGTTACCGAGCCCCTTCTCGGCGATCGACAGCTTCCGTACGAAAGTTGTCCCCGATTCGGTAACGCCGACGCAGTTACTGCCCGTGAACAATTACAAGGCAGCTCCTTCTGTCGGTGCGAAACTGGTCGTCAGCTATGTAGGAACGGCCTCGACGTATCATTTCCAACTCAGGTCAGACTCGGCTACCGGATTCACAAAGACCACCGGATTCATTGTCAACGACTCGACCAGCGATTTCGATACAACCTGGACGGTTGCGAGCGCGTTGACCCCAAGCAAGACCTACTACTGGCGTGTGCGGGGATACAACCCGGCTGGGTCGTCGGTCTTCTCGCCGGTCGATTCGTTCACTGTGATGTACGTGCCTGCGACACCGGTGCTGGCTTATCCGACACATGATGTGCCGAACGTGACGACGAACCCGACGTTCAAGTGGAACAGGGTGGCCGGCGACAGCTTCTATGTCGTCCAATTCTGGACCTCGAGCTCATCGGGTCTGTTGACCACCACCGACACCGTGCACCACGACTCATCGCTGGCGGTAGCCGGACTGCAGAACCGTGCAAAATACTACTGGCGCGTGATGGCCTACAACCAGGGGGGCGCGAGTGCCTTCACAGCGGTCGATTCGTTCACGACAGTGACCGAGCTTCCGATCGCCCCGACGCTCGTTTCTCCGAAGAGCACCACTGGTGAGAACAGGTTCACGAAGTTCGTCTGGCTGACGACGCCGAACTCGACGTCGTATCACCTGCAGGTGGCGACCGCTTCATCCTTCTCCACGATCATCGTGGATATGGATCTTGTCGACACCTCGGTGGTGATTACCGATACGCTGGCGGCCAACTCGCGGTATTACTGGCGTGTGAGCGCAGTGAATGCCGGCGGCGAGGGACCGTTCTCCGGTACCTCGACATACCAGACGGGAACGCTATTGCTCGTCGATGAAAACGGCGGCGGCATTCCCAGGGTCTACGCGTTGAACCAGAACTATCCCAACCCGTTCAACCCGTCGACGAACATCAGCTACGACATTCCGAAAGCTGCCTACGTCAACGTCGAAATTTTTGACGTCCTCGGACGCCGTGTGGTCTCCCTCGTCGATGGAGTCCAGGCGCCGAATCACTATGTGATGCAGTGGAATGCATCTAACGTGAGCAGCGGAATGTACTTCCTCCGCATCCGGGCGAAGAGCCAGGATGGGTCGGGAGAATTTAACGCTGTGAAGAAACTGATGTTGATGAAGTAACGTTGTTTTGCGTGAATTGCAGCCCGTCCGTGGTTCACGGGCGGGCTGCTTTTGTTTTGTTGCGGCAAGATGTCTCTGAAACTTTTTGTTATCGGTCTTCTATTTTTTAACAAGAGTAATCAATGAAGGCACTATGAAAACTAATTTTTGCGATCAAGGTAAAGAGAAGAAGACGTTGGGGCTGTCCGTATCAATTGTTTTCATAGCTCTTTCGGTGATTCTTACTACGCAGTTACATGCTCAAATTCAGACGAACGTTCCGTCGTTGAAGAACGTCTATGCGAATGATTTCTACATCGGCTGCATCTTATCCTACCGACACGTCGGCTTTCCATCCGATTCCGCCGTTACCGGGCAGTCGTCGGTGGTCGACCCGAATGGCGGATACCTGGTGAAGTATCATATGAATTCGATGTCCCCCGGCAACAACATGAAGCTGCAGTACACGGTGGATATTGCCACGAGTGCCGCCAATTATCTCGCAGCGTCCGGTTCTGCACGCGATTCCGTCAACGTCCATCCCGTGGTCAGGTTCAACGGCGACATGATCGCACAGCTGAATTGGGCGCGGAGGCAGGGCTTCACTTTCCGCGGCCATAATCTGGTATGGCATTCGTCCGTCCCGACGGAATTTTTCCGGACCGGCTATACGACCACCGGCGCGCGGCTGTCGAAAGACAGCATGACCATCCGCATGGGGAACTATATCCACGAGGTCATCAGGATCATCCACCAGGGATGGCCGGGACTCTTGTCCGCCTTCGACGTGGTGAACGAAGCCATCGACGACGGCACCTCCTCGGTGCGCACCACCGGCAACGAATGGTACACGACCTTTGGCGACTCGACATACGTCATGCTGGCCTTCCAATTTGCGCGCCAGTATACCGCGGAGTACGGCGAAACACAAATCAAACTGTACTACAACGACTACAACACCGACATCGCTGCAAAAGCCAACGGCATCGTTACCCTCCTTACTCCGATCTTTCAGGCGGGGTATCTCGACGGCATCGGCATGCAGGAACACGACGCGATCTCTCCATCCCCGTTTCCCACCGCCGCAAACTTCATCGCATCGTACAATAAATTCTCCCCCATCTGCTCAGAAATGTCGGTGACCGAGACCGATTGTGTCACCGGCAGCGCAACTCCGTCGGCCGCGGTCCTGGCGAAACAGGCCAATCAATACGGGATGCTCTTCAAATGTTTCGTGGAGCGAAGTTTCAGGTCGGGACGGGGAAAGATCGTCAATGTCACAAAAGACGGTTTGGACGATGCCTACACGTTTGCGACAGGCCAGTCTTCGTCCCTCTGGGATTCCAACGACCAGTGCAAGCCCGCATTTTTTGCCGTTGCCGACGTCGGCGCCAACTACGACATGCTCGATTCGCTGATCCGGTACGCCGACAGCCTCCACCAGAAGGATTACTCGGTTGCATCCTGGGCTCACCTCGATTCGGTCCTGTCGACCGTGGTGACCGCGCGCGACCAGAATTACTCCGCCTCTTTTTCGGCGGACACTGTGATGTGGAATGCCTTCTTCAGCTTGCAGGATGCGATCCTGGCCCTCAGCGCCCCGACCACGGTGAAAGCAAATCGATCAGAAGTTCCAGCCGAGTTCGGGCTCGGGCAGAATTATCCAAACCCGTTCAACCCAAGCACGGTGATCAGTTATCAGTTGCCAATTAACAGCTTTGTGACGATGAAGGTCTACGATCTGGTCGGGAGAGAAGTAAGAACCTTGGTGAGCGGATGGAAAAATGCGGGAACGTATTCCATCCAATTCGACGCAAGCAGCCTTCCAAGCGGCGTCTATTTTTACAGGATTCAGGCCGGCAATTTCGCAAGTGTCAAGAAACTTATTCTCTTAAAGTGACAATGATCTTCGGTTGATATCATTATAGGTGGTGTATGAAGCAGAACTGCAATGTGATGAAGGATTATCCGCTAATGCGAGAGCTTAGAACCGGTCCATGGCTGCTGGGGTTCGGGCTGCTCTTCCTTTCTGTGGTTGGAATTCCCGCCGGGTTGTTTTCCCAGCCGCTTGCGGCCGGCCAGAACAAATTTCTTGGATGCAGCAGCAGCGTTCCGGTCTGGCCGCATCTTGATCAATACTGGAATCAGATCACGCCGGGGAACGACGGCAAGTGGGGTTCCGCGGAGCCGGGGCAGGGATATTTCTCGTGGGACAACCTCGACACGATCTATAATTATGCGGCGAGGAACGGGTTTCTTTTCAAGGAACACAACCTCGTGTGGGGAAACCAGCAGCCATCATGGATCACGTCGCTCGATTCCGCCGATCAACGGGGGGCGGTACAAACCTGGATCCAGACCGTCTGCCAGCGGTATCCGACGCTGTCGTTTATCGATGTTGTCAACGAACCTTTTCATGCGCCCCCTCCTTACGCGAAGGCGTTGGGGGGAAACGGCGCGACCGGCTGGGATTGGGTGGTCACGGCGTTTCAGTGGGCCCGGCAATATGCCCCCGCGGGAACGAAGCTGCTTGTGAACGACTACAATATTTTGCAGGACAATACCACAACGACAAACTATCTTCACCTTGTCGACACGCTGATGGTGCGCGGGCTGATCGACGGCATCGGCATCCAGGGACATTATTTCGAATTCCGCAGCCCTCTTCATGCAACGAGCAATAATTACGTTTATAGTGTCAGTACGATCAAAAGCAATCTCGATAGACTGACGGCAACCGGGTTGCCGGTCTATATCAGTGAGTTCGCCATTAATGAACAGAACGATTCGGACCAACTTGCCGAGTATCAGATCTATTTTCCCCTGTTCTGGAGCGACCCGGGGGTCAAAGGAATGACGTTGTGGGGATATATTCAGAACGATGTCTGGAGCGCAGAACCGTATGCGTACTTGCTGCACACGGACGGGACCGAGCGTCCCGTGGTTCAATGGCTTCGTACGTTCATCAGATACGGCCCGACGCCGAATGCCCCGCTTCTTGTATCGCCGAGAAACGCGACCAACGTGGCGAGGCAGGCAACGTTCACATGGCGCTCTGCTCAGTATGCATTGACGTACGAACTGCAGGTTGCGCTCGACCAGGCATTTACTCTCGTGCTGGAGGATACGACACTCGCAGACACGACGAAGACCATCGGTTTCGCGCTTGACGACACCACCACATTTTATTGGCGCGTGGCCGGAATTGACTCGGCGGGACAGGGACCGTATTCAGTCGTTGCGCGGTTCAATACAGGAACGGCGCTCGATGTCAAAGAGGCGGACATGACACCGAAAGAATTTTCTCTTTCGCAAAATTATCCGAACCCGTTCAATCCGACAACGCTCATTTCCTTTCAGCTCCCCGCTTCCGGTTTTGTCCGGTTAAGGGTATTCGACCTTCTCGGCAAGGAGGTCGCGACGCTTGCCGAAGGAGAACGCCCCGCCGGTTCGTATCAGGTCAGCTTCGACGGTTCGCGGCTCAGCAGCGGTATCTATTTATACCGGCTTGAAGCAGGGGAATTGACCATAACGAAAAAGCTTGTGCTCCTCAAATGAAGATCCTGCTGTCATTCCTGATGGTCTGCGTCGCTGCGACCGCCCGCTCACAATCCGCAGCCGGCCAAAATGATCCTGGTATTCCGCACCTGCATAAACAGGGGACCGCGACGCAGGTGGTCGTGGATGGTAAACCCTTCCTGATGCTTGCAGGAGAGCTTGGAAATTCGAGCGCCTCCAGCCTCGACTACATGAGGCCGATCTGGCCGAAGGTCGCTAAGATGCACTTGAATACGCTGCTTGTACCGGTGTATTGGGAGCTCCTTGAGCCGGCGGAAGGAAAATTTGATTTCACGCTGGTCGACAGCGCGATCTTCTCTGCCAGAGCCTCCGGCATGAGAATTGTCTTCCTCTGGTTCGGTTCGTGGAAGAACAGTATGTCCTGTTACGTTCCGGGCTGGATAAAATCGGACCAGGACCGCTTTCCGCGGGCGCGGATAAGCAGCGGCAAAGCTCAGGAGATCCTCAGTCCCTTCTACGACGTCAATAAAGAAACTGACGCACGGGCGTTCGCCGAATTAATGAAGCATCTTCGCATCATCGACGGCACGCACCACACGGTCGTCATGGTTCAGGTCGAAAATGAAATTGGAATGATCCCTGAGGCGAGAGATTGCTGCAAGAAAGCAAATGCCGCTTTTCAGGACCAGGTCCCCTCCGCGCTCATGAGTTACCTCGAAAAAAACAAGGAGACGCTCGCCCCCGAACTATTAACGATGTGGCAGGATGCCGGTTCCAAATCGTCGGGAACATGGGAAGATGTTTTCGGGAAGGGAGCACACACCGACGAGATATTCATGGCGTGGTACTTCGCCGCGTATACGAATGATGTGGCACATCAGGGGAAAGAAGAATATCCGCTGCCGATGTACGTCAACGCCGCCCTCATTCGCCCCGGATACAAGCCGGGACAGTATCCAAGCGCCGGACCACTCCCCCATCTTATGGATATCTGGAGAGCGGCAGCGCCGGCCATCGACTTTTTAGCCCCCGACATCTACTTTAAAAATCTCACGGAGTGGTGCGAACGGTTTGACCGTTCCGGCAATCCGATCTTCATCCCCGAAGCCGGGAACAATCAGAGTATGGCAAACGCTTTTTATGCCTTTGCCCGGCATAACGCAATGGGCTACAGTCCGTTCTCCATAGAGTCGCTCGCTGACCCGGACAACAATCAGGTCGCAAAAGGATACGAGGTTCTCCAGCAGCTCGAGCCGCTGATCGTCGAGCACCAGGGAAAAGGAACCATGAATGGAATCCTTCTCGACAGCGCTTCTCAATCCGAACGGATTCAGTTGGGTGACTACGCGATCTTGTTCAGGCATGAATACGGATGGAGGTATGCCGTCCGAACGGGCCCCGACACACCGCGCGTTGGAGGAATGGTGATCATGATCTCGAAGGATGAATTTTTGGTGGCAGGAACGGGAGTTATGGTAAGCTTTTGGCCGCGGTCGTCTGACGACGACGCCGTTGGAATTATGAGCATGGATGAAGGAACGTTCGTCGACGGAAAATGGGTTGCCGGCCGCCGCATGAACGGAGACCAGGACAATCAGGGGAGAGAAACGCATTTACCTTCGGGGATGTTTACGATCCAAAAAGTGAAGCTCTACCGGTATAAATAAGGCCGTGCATATCAAATAGAGGTGTCGACCATGAAGATCGCGCTACAGGTATTAGGATTAATTTTTCTCATTGGACTCTGTCAGATGTCAGGGAACGCCCAGGACAGCTTGAAGAGCAATGCGCCGGGTAAATTCCAGCCGACCTGGGAGTCGCTCGAGCGTAACTACCGCTGTCCGGAATGGTTCCGCGATGCCAAGTTCGGCATCTGGGCTCACTGGTCTGCTCAATGTGTCCCCGAACAGGGAGACTGGTATGCAAGGAACATGTACATTCAGGGAACGCCGCAGTACGAACACCATCTGAAAACGTACGGACATCCGTCGAAAACCGGCTTCATGGAGATCGATCACTTGTGGAAAGCGGAAAACTGGGATCCGGAGAAACTGATGAAGCTCTACAAGCGCGCCGGCGCCAAGTATTTTGTCGCATTGGCGAACCATCACGATAATTTCGATTGCTACAATTCCAAGTACCATGCGTGGAATTCGGTGAACATCGGGCCGAAAAAGGACATCGTCGGAATTTGGGAAAAAGTCGCACGCGAGAACGGATTGCATTTCGGCGTCAGCAACCACTCCGCCCATGCCTGGCATTGGTTCCAAACGGCGTACGGTTACGACAGCGAAGGACCGCATGCGGGGGTCCGCTACGATGCGGCCACGCTCACCCGGGCCGATGGAAAGGGGAAATGGTGGGAAGGACTTGATCCGCAGGAATTGTATGCCGGCCCGAACATGAAAATGCCCGACGGACTGACGAGCGTTGCGGCGGTCGACGAATGGCATGAGAAAAACGACCGCGTGTGGACCGAACTGCCGCCGCCGAACAATCCGGCGTTCGTTCAGCAATGGTTCCTTCGCTGCCAGGATCTGATCGATTCGTACCATCCCGATCTGATCTATTTCGACGACTCGGAACTGCCCCTCGGGCAAGCGGGGCTCGACATCGCGGCGCATTATTACAATGCGAGCGCACGGCTGAATAACGGCAGCGTCGAAGGGGTCATCACCGCGAAACAGCTCTCTCCGGAAGAGAGCAAGGGGGTTGTCCAGGATTTTGAGCGAGGTTTCTGCGACACGATCCAAGCTGAGCCGTGGCAGACGTGTACGTGCATCGGTTCATGGCATTACAGCCGTGAGATTGCCGAGAAGAACCTTTACAAACCGGTCTCGCAAGTGGTCGATATGCTCATCGACAACGTGAGCAAAAACGGGAACCTCCTTCTCAGCATACCGGTCAGGGGAGATGGGACCATCGACGACCATGAGATTGCGTTTCTCGACGGGCTCGCCCGGTGGATGGACGTCAACGGCGAGGCGATCTTTGGAACGCGTCCGTGGAAATTGTTTGGTGAGGGTCCTTCAAAGGTCAAGTCAGGGATGTTCAATGAAGGAACGGGGGGAATGTTCACGTCAAAGGACATTCGCTTCACGACAAAAGGGAAGGATCTTTATGCGTTCGTCCTCAGATGGCCCGATGAAAAGAATGTGGTCATCAAGTCACTCGGCTCCGGATCTTCTCTCGTTGGCGGGAAGAAGGTGCTGACCATTTCCCTTCTCGGGTATGATGGTAAGCTGGAATGGTCGCAGAAAGACGATGAATTGGTCGTCACGTTGCCGGACCATAAACCGTGCGAAAATGCCGTTGCTCTGAAAATCAGCGGCATCGTTGCGGAATGAGATCTTCCCCGATCGTAGGTCGGGATATTAAAGAGTGAAAGGCATTGCAAACCCGATGAAATCAACGCTCTATCGGCGCATTCTCATTTATCTTCTAGGTATTTCCGTTGGCGCGTCAGCCATCGCACAAGTGCGCCTCCCCCGGTTGGTCAGCGACGGGATGGTTTTGCAGAGGGATTCGAAGGTAAAGGTCTGGGGATGGGCGGGCCGGGGAGAGAAAATTTCCGTCCACTTTATCGATTCGGTTTACACGGCGTTTGCCGACAGCGCAGGTGATTGGAGTATCGTTCTTGCCGGATTGAAAGCCGGCGGTCCTTACGAGATGCGCATCGAAGCGAGCAATGTCCTCACCGTCAAAGATATTATGATCGGGGAGGTGTGGGTCTGCTCGGGTCAGTCGAATATGGAGCTGACGATGAAGACCGTCCGGCCGATCTATGAAGATGAGATCGCAAATGCGCAGAACCCGTTCATCAGAGAATTCACTGTGCCCCAGACGTACGACTTCAACAAACCCCATCAGGATCTCGATTCCGGATCATGGCAATCGGCCACGCCGGCAACAGTACTTCAATTTTCGGCCGTCGCATATTTTTTTGGCAAAGAGCTGTACGAACAGTACAAGGTTCCGATCGGTTTGATCAATACGAGCCTCGGCGGCTCCCCCATCGAGTCGTGGATGAGCGAAGATGCGTTGAAGAAGTTTCCCGTCGCGTACAAGGAGGCGCAGCGGTTCAAGGATCCTTTGTTGATCAGGAAGATAGAGAGCGAGGACAGGGCCAGGATCGGAAAATGGTACGCACTTGCGCGCGAAAGCGACGAAGGACACAAAGACCCGTCCAGGCTGTGGACGTCGCCGTCGCTCAAGACATCCGGTTGGCCTTCCATGAAAATTCCCGGCTATTGGATGAACACTGCGCTCGGCCGCGTCAACGGGGTCGTGTGGTTCAGGAAGGAGTTCACCGTCCCTGTCGCAATGACCGGCGTTTCCGCGAAGTTAATTTTGGGGAGGATCGTTGACGCCGATTCGGCCTTTGTGAACGGCACGTTCGTCGGAACGACGAGCTACCAGTATCCGCCGAGGAGATATGAAATTCCGGCGGGGGTGCTGAAGGAAGGGAAAAATATTCTTGTCGTTCGGGTCATCAACGAAAGCGGCGCGGGAGGGTTCGTTCCGGACAAGCAGTACGAGATTGTCGCGGGAGGGCAAACGATCGACCTGAAAGGCGACTGGCAATACCGGCTCGGGGCATCGATGCCTCCCCTTGCCAGCCAAACATTCATACGGTGGAAGCCCCTCGGACTCTACAATGCAATGATCGCCCCTCTACTGAAGTATTCCGTCAAAGGAGCAATATGGTATCAGGGGGAATCGAACGCGGGAAGCCCGATAGAATATCGCGAACTGCTCCCTTCGCTCATCGCCGACTGGAGGCAGAAATGGGGGGAAGGAGATTTTCCGTTTTTGATCGTGCAACTGCCGAATTTCATGACGGCAAAGGAGGAGCCTTCTCAAAGCGATTGGGCCCTCTTAAGAGAGGCGCAGCTCAGAACATTGTCGACGCCGAATACGGGGCTGGCAGTGACGATCGATGTCGGCGAATGGAATGACATTCATCCCCTTAATAAGAAGGAGGTGGGTAAACGTCTTGCCCTTGCCGCTCAAAAAGTTGCCTATGGAGATGAACATGTTGTCTCTTCAGGCCCGATCTACCGGTCAATGAAAGTGGATGGGAATAAGATCATCCTGACGTTCTCATCCGTTGGCGGCGGCTTGGTCGCAAAAGGAGGCGTCCTCAAATCGTTCGCCATAGCCGGGGCCGACATGCAATTTGTGTGGGGGGATGCGAAGATCGAGGGGGACAATGTCGTCGTTTCGAGCGCCACGATCGCGAATCCGGTAGCGGTCAGGTATGCCTGGGCAGATAATCCGGCTGACGCCAATCTCTATAATAAAGAAGGCTTTCCCGCTTCGCCGTTCAGGACCGATGAATAAAATTAAAGCACGAGTTTTCAGAAGCCTCACCTCATCAAAAAATGCAGGCGAACCGATGATCAAATTTTTGCAGTTTTTCTTCGCCGGGGCCCTTCTTTCTCTCTCTCTTTTCCTGACATGGGCGTCGGCTCAGCCGTCCGGAGGACCGTACGGTCCGATCAAGCAGCGGTACGAACTGCCGTCGGGAGCAAATAGAATCTACTATGTTGCGGTGGACGGGAAATCCGAGGCCTCCGGCGAAGCGCTTACAAGCCCGACATCGCTGGAATCCGCGATCGAACGGGTCCGCACCGGCGATGCGATCATCATGCGCGGCGGCGTATACCGCACCGGCAACCTCGTCCTGAATCAGGGAATCACGATTCAGCCGTATGAAGACGAAGAACCGGTATTGAAGGGATCATTTGTCGCCGCAGATTGGCAGAATCTCGGCAATGGCCTTTGGGTGACAAAATGGTCCCACTTGTTTCCGTCTAAACCGGACAACTGGTGGCAGCGCGACCGGGAGGGGAAGAAAACTCCGCTCTACCTTTTCAACAACGATATGGTCTTTGTGGACGGAAGGTTCCTCCAAGCAGTTGGATGGGAAGGAGAGGTCGATCAGAACACGTATTACATTGACTATGACTCCGGCATGGTGTACATCGGCGCCGACCCGAAGGACCGGCTGGTGGAGATCACGGCATTCAACGTCGGCATCCTCCGGACAACCAGCGAAGTCCACGGGAAAAAATCCGACCATCAAGGATACACGATCCGCGGGGTCACGTTCACCCAATATGCGTACCGCGCCCTCGAGATCGAAGGGACCGACCCGGCCGCATTGTCCGAAGAGTCCGCACACGGGAAGGATGTCGTTGGCTCATTGCTGGAAAATTGCACTATCACATTCTGCTCGCGGGTTGCCGGATATTTTCGCGGCGACCGGTTCACGATGCGTCACTGTAAAGTCAGCGATACGAGTACCGAAGGAGTCTACGTGATCGGGTCGAACGACATCCTGCTCGAAGGAAATATCTTTACGCGGAACAACATCGAACACATCACCGGTTATTATCCTGCGGCGGTGAAGATCTTCAACCAATGCTACCGGGCGACGTGCCGCAACAATTTGATCATCGACCTTCCGAACTCGAACGGTATCTGGTACGACGTCGGCGAAGTGGACGGGGTCTTCGTGGACAACTGGGTTGAAAACGTCGGTCATGTCGAAGCCACGACGTCGACCGAACAGGCGTGGCCGAGCGACAACGGATTCTTCTTTGAGATCTCGAAAGGCGTGGTCTGCGCCGGAAATGTTTTTGTCAACTGCGACCACGGCATGATGATCCTCAACAGTTCCAACACGCGCATCTACAATAATACCTTCGTCAACAGCATGGCATGCATTGGACGGAACGGAAGAGTCCCGGCCGGCGATCATTTCGGATGGCATTCCAGCACCGGCCCCGGCGTCGAGAAGCGGGAAGGGCACGTCTTCGTCAACAATCTTCTGACCGGTGACAAGAATTTTACGCGGCCGCTCCTCTTCGTCTGGCAGCCGGCGTCGTTGTGCGAGCGCCTTTCCAAGCCGGCGTTGAGCCAATTCGACCACAATATTTTTGAGCGCGGGATCGAGAAAACGCCGTATCCGTTGATCGTCTGGAGCCCGGCACAGAACGCAAAATGCCAGACGGGATTCAACTCCGTCGACAGCCTTCGGGCGGTCTATCCGGAGTTTGAGGCCAACAGCAGATATTATCTCAATTATGACGGACCCTCCTTCAAGAGCGTTCAATTGAACAACTATCAGCTGATCCCCGGAGCTCCCGGCGCGACGTCCGGCGGCCAAACGCCCGAAGAGATCAGGAAGCTCATCGGGCAGGAAAAGAAGTCCGAACGATACGTAGGCGCTTTTCCACCGATGCAATAATCCGCAATCCCGAGAAGCTATCGTGAAAAATTCCTCATGATGTCATTCTGAAGGAGCTCAGACAGATCACTTTCATTCTGGACGGAGCAGAGAATCCATGTCAATGCAGCTTTGAAGTTCCTCGCTGGTGCAGTGTCATGGGGGGCATCTGGATGTACACTCTGCGTGGAAACTATTTTTGAGACAACTTCTAATATTTTCGGAAAGATTGCACAGGCGATTGTCGAAAATTTCATTGGCATTTTATACAGCCGTTGTCGATCTTTGTTCCTTCAAAGGGAAAGAGTGCGAGAGGCCCTTTGCCGGTCCGATCGTGGCGGCACGAACTGTCCTCGTCGACTCAAACCTTCTCATCCGGCCTGGATCAAGTTTCAGAGGCCACCGGCCGCGGTGAATATCATTCCCCCGATCTTGCAGTTGTAATTTTACGAACACGACAATGACCGAACCCCCCAGCACATACACATTCTCAGCAAAGTTGCAGAGCAACCCCAGCCCGCGCGCCGGCACGTACCGGTGGCGTATCTGCGCTCTTCTCTTTTTCGCAACGACGATCATTTACATTGACCGGCAAGTTTTTGGGATCTTAGCTCCCGTGCTGCAAAAAGAAATAGGCTGGAATGAGATCCAATACGGCTACATTATTGCGGCCTTTTCGCTGGCCTACGCCTTCGGCATGCTTTTCTTTGGACCGATCATCGACAAGATAGGAACAAAACTCGGCTATGCGTCGTCGATCTTTTTATGGAGCGTTTTCGTGATGGGGCATGCGCTCGTCCGTACGGTTTTCGGATTCGGCATAGCGAGGTTTTTGCTCGGCGCCAGCGAGTCCGGAAACTTTCCCGCAGCCACTAAAACAACGGCCGAATGGTTCCCCAAAAAGGAGAGGGCATTCGCTCTCGGGTGGTTCAATGCGGGCGCTAACGTCGCTCCGATCGTAGCGTCGGCGTTCGTTCCATGGATCGCGTTGACATGGGGATGGAGGGAGGCGTTCATCTTTACCGGGCTTCTGGGGCTGATCTGGATATTGTTCTGGTGGCGGATGTACGGGCTCCCCGAGCAGATCAAACGGGTGTCCAAAGAGGAGAGAGCATATATTCAGTCGGACCAGAGCGGTATTGAGCACGAAAAGATTCCGTGGCTCAAGCTGCTGAAGTACAGACAAACCTGGTCGTTCGTTGCCGGTAAGTTTCTCACGGATCCCGTTTGGTGGTTCTATCTCTATTGGCTGCCAAAATTCCTCAACCAGCGGTTCGGCCTCGACCTCGCCCATATGGGTATCCCGCTCATCGTGATCTACACAATGACCAGCGTCGGGAGTGTTGGCGGCGGCTGGCTCTCCGGTGCGTTCATCAAACGGGGATTGAGCGTCGACAAGAGCCGCAAACGTGTGATGCTTATCAGCGCACTCTGTGTTGTTCCGATCATTTTCGTAACTTCAGTCTCACAATGGTGGGCCATAGTCCTGCTCGGCCTGGCGACGGCGTCTCATCAAAGCTGGTCGACAAATCTTTTCACCACTGTTTCGGATATGTTCCCGAAAAAAGCGGTCGGCTCTGTCGTCGGTTTGGGCGGTTGGGCAGGTTCTTTGGGAGGGATGCTGATTGCAACTGCGGCCGGTTTTATTCTGCAAATTTCCGGCAGCTATGTTCCGCTATTCGTTGTCGCGGGGATGGCGTACTTGGCGGCGTTTTTCGTCATCAATTTGTTTGTCCCCGAGATGAAGGAAATTGAGATTTAGGGGATCGAGTGAATGCCGTTTTGCGGCCTGGCGACGATGAGACAAGCGCCGCTGAAGCGTGAACAAAATCAAATCACGTCGATTCCAGCAACACTTTTTGGCTATGATGCGCGGAATGACGGAGACGAAAGTTGAGTCACTCTAATGCTGAGCGCAGCGAATGCCAGAAGCATCCCCCAGGGAGCGTCCGCGAAACTGCATCCTGCGGATTGACCGACACCGTTTAACGATCCAGACTGATCTCAATGATGACCAAACCTAGTTACCTTCCTCACGCTCTTCTTTCCTTTCTCTTTTTAGTCCAATTCATCTCTTGTTCGTCCGATTTGACCAGGCACGAAATGGAAAGCACCGGCGTCATCGATGCGGATGACCCGGGCATTCAATACGTCGGAAGGTTCGATTTTTCGAACCCCAAAAAAGCCGTATTCGATTGGGCCGGAGTGTCCATGAGCGCGCGGTTTGAAGGGTCAAGCTGCTCCATCCGATTGGAGGATCATCATAACGAATATGCCGTGATCGTCGACGATCATGCCCCGGAGCTGTTGATAACGGACACGGTGACGACGCTGTACCGCCTCGCTTCCGAATTATCCGATTCGGTTCCGCATTCAATCATGGTTCAGAAAAGGACGGAGCCTCTTGTCGGCAAAGGGGAATTCATGGGATTTGTCCTTGACAAAGGAAAGAAGCTTCTCCCTCCGGAAAAGCGTCCCGTGCGCCGGATCGAATTTATCGGCAACTCGATCACTTCGGGATTTGGAGTGGAAGGAGACAGTCCCGACTGTCATTTCAGTCCGCAAACGGAGAACGCCTGCATGTCGTATGCCGGGATAACGGCGCGTGCTCTTGGCGCCGAATACCATCTGATTTCATACTCCGGACGGGGCGTCGTGCGCAATTACGGCAACAGCAGCAAAACGTCGGCCAATCCAATGCCGGCATTGTATGACCGGACGTGCTATTTCGATTCTACGACGAAATGGAATTTCAGGAACTGGGACCCGCAGGCCGTTGTCATCAATCTCGGAACGAATGATTTTTCAACTCAGCCCTATCCGGATAAGGACGTTTTTCAAAGCGCCTATAGCCGCCTGATCGAGCGGGTGCGGACGCTGTACCGCGGCGTGACGATCTTCTGCATCTCCGGTCCGATGATCGGGGAGCCGTGCACCGGGTACATCAAGGAAGTCGTTGAAGCGCAGCAAAAAATGAGGGGGAGATACCGCGATGTCTACTTCATACCGATCGCTAAGGACGCATTGACCGACGCCGACTGGGGATGCGACCGGCATCCAAATATCCTGGGGATGGCAAAAATGGCGGACATCATTGTCCCGGCGGTCCGCCTGCGGATGAATTGGTGAACCTGCTCACCGGCCCGCCGTTTTCTTCTTTACGTTCAGGATGCCGTGCAGAACCTCTGCGGAGGTTCTTCCTACCGTGATCTCGAAATTCCCCGCTTGGACCGCTCCCTCCGTGTCGAGAACGGACCCTACAAATTCCGAAGCCGGTCGACATATCCCCGGCTGGCAACAAGCTCCGTTCCGGTCTTATCTTTGAGATGGACCTTGAATTTTCCGCCGAACCACTTTTTCATCTCCCGGATAAAGCTCACGTTAACGATCGCCGAACGATGGATGCGGACGAAAGCATGCGAGTCGAGCTTTTCTTCGAGCTCGGCCAGCGTCATCTCGACGATATGTTCGTGCTCTGCTGTGTGCAGGAACGTATATTTGTCTTTTGCCTCGAAATAGACGATGCTCGCGATGTCGATTAGAAGGATCTTGTCGCCCGACGTAACCTGTAATCGCTTCAGCGGGGGGGACGCAAGATGCGAAAGGAGGCGTTCGATGTTTTCATTGAAGCGCGGCGCGGGTGATGAGGTGATGCGCTCAAGTTTTTCGATCGTTTTGTCGAGACGCTTCTGTTCGATGGGCTTGAGGAGATAGTCGACCGAGTTTTCCTCGAAGGCCTTCAACGCATACTCGTCGTACGCGGTGGTGAAAACGATGAACGGCTTGAAGCGGAGCCGGCGGACAACTTCGAACCCGTCAAACCCGGGCATCTGCACGTCGAGAAAAATAAGTTCGGGGCGAAGCTCCTCGATCCTTTCCACCGCATCTCCGCCGTTCTGAGCCTCGCCGACGATCTCCAGGTCTTTTTGGTAGCTCTCCAGCATTTTTCGAAGGCGCTTGCGGGCCAGCTCTTCGTCATCCACGATCATTGCCCGAAGATGCATACGGAGTCCTCACGAAAGCGGGATCGTGATCAGAAAATGAGTCCGTTCATCGGGCTCGAGGCGGAGCGAGGACTTTGTGCCGTACCGGAGCTGCAGCCGTTCTTCGACGCTTCTCAACCCGAACCCGTTCGAGGTATCAAGGCCGTCGACACCTTTCCCGTCATCGATCACCGAGATAAGGCAATTGCCGCCGCTCTTTTTGACCTCCACCGCAATGTTCCCTCCCTGGACCTGCGAAGCAAGGCCGTGTTTGATGCTGTTTTCGACCAGAGGTTCAATGATCAATGCCGGTATCATGAAATCCCGCACCGCGTCGTCACACGAGATGTCGTAGTGCAATCTCTCGCCGAACCGGACCTTTTCGATCTCAAGGTATGTCCGTACGATGTCAAGCTCTTCAGCCACGCTCACGATATTTTTTTCGGCGCTCTTGAGGGTATAACGAAAAAGGTCGGAGAGCTTTTCGACGGTCGATTCTGCGGCTTTCGGATTTTCGGAGATCAGGCTTGCGATCGAGTTCAGCGTGTTGAAGAGGAAATGGGGGTTGATCTTCGACTGCAGCGCCCGCAGTTCCGCTTCCATGGTCGTACGCGTCAGCCGCTCCTCGTTCAATTCCTTTTCTTTGAGCTGCCTGGCCATCCGCTCGACGGTGCTTCTCAACGTAAAATACATGACGGCGATCGTTCCGAAGACGGCCGAGAAGACCAGATTCATGGTCAAAAGCGGGAATTGATCTTTCCAGGTAAATCGATATCCGAACGTCGCGACGTGAATGCCCAGGCCAACCTCTGTGCCGATGAGTCCTCCGAGAAGAAAAAGGAAAAAGAGGAAGATCATCCTGACAAGTCTTCCCCATTGTTCGCTTCTGGGGGCGAAGTAGTGCGTAAGAAAATGGATTGAGAAACCGATGGACATTGAGAAAATGAACGTGCTGAAGAGCGCGCTTTCCCAATGCCGCGGGTCATTATAGATAAAACCTGCCGCCAAAATTACCGTGATGATGCCGCAAAAAAAGAAGGTCCGGATCAGGTCTCTTTTTTTCATAGCTGAAATTGAATTCCGAGATTGGTGCTGTTGTCGATAAAAAGCGCCCCGTATTCTGAATCACTCTTCCCGAGGAATTTCGTGAACCGCGTGTAGAGCGACAGGTATTGCGATATTCTGTACGTTACCGTGGGCACTAAAACGATGCTTGCATCGTCGGCGTTCATTAACTGGATAAACTCGAGGCTCCATCTGCCGTCGGAATAGTATTCGCGCCCGAAAAGATAATCGCGCAGCGTGCCGCGGGGAGAAAGCGTTTCGAGCGCCCATAAAAGATTGCTGCGCGACGGCGTCACCAGTTCCGGCGGCACAACCACCGCCCCCCGCTGAATGCCGTTTTGGAATTTAACAAACTTCATCCATTGATTCCATTCCGAACTGCTCAATCCTTCCATGTTCCGGTAATATTCGACGGCAATGTTCAATCCGTTCTCGAAGGTGTATTGCTCCCCCAGAAGAAGTTTGTAGAAGATCTCGCTTGAATTGCTGTAGCGCTCAATATAAGGGTTTGAAGAGTAGATTTGATCGGCGTTGTCCGACCACAATATTTGGTGAAACAACATCGACGAGCCTTCTTTCGCAAGAAACTCTCCGTGGAGCTCCAGATTATCGCCGATGACGTACGACCAATTTGCTCCCGCTTCAAGCCGGTCTCCCTGCCGGTAGTGCAGAATTCCCGAAAGGTCGAGCCCGCTCAGAAACGTATACGCACGGAGCGCATAGTCGTGTGTTCCCCAATGAAAAGCTCCGGACTCGATTTGCGCATCGTTCAGGTAGACCAGGGTCAGCGAGCTTTTGCCGGCGAACGCATTTATCAGAACGAGCGTGCGGCCAATATTCTGGCCGAGACGGTCCGACGGGTCGGAGGGAGAACGGGGAGGTTCAACGACGCCCGTCGGATTGAACGCATACCCCGGCCCCCATTTGAGGATCTTTCGCCCTACGGTGACATCGAAATTATCCGACAAGGAGAGGTCGTATGAAAGCTCCCGGATCGCAAAACTGTAATCAGGCGGGTTAAGGTTGTTCGCGGACGCGTTCAGGTTCAGCGAGGTCGATAAACCGCCGTAGCCCAAAAAGAGGTTTGTTATTGCATCGTTTCCCTGCACAGGCTGCGGCAGAATTTGGTTCCGGTAGTTAAGAGGAGTGGTCAGGTTGAGTTTCGTGAGCGTCCCCTCGTCAACGACCGAGAAACGGTATGCGAGTTCCTGCGCATCTGTTCGGATTGCGGCAACACCGACGGCCGTGATGAACAAGCATATTTTTGCCGGCGGCATCACCGCAGTTTCTCCAGGTAATCTTTGTTGAAGTATTTTTCCGGCATCTGTTTTTCGGCGTACGAAGCATATTTCATGATCGTCGTTCTTCCCTCGCGCAATCTGTCGGTGATCGTCATTTGCGTAAGAAGCGTTCTGCCGGAAACCTCTTCGTAGCGGTCGAACGTGATCGACTTGAAATGCTTTCCGGAGAGGAGATACATTTCGGCTTTCTTCGGACGCTTGGTCTCTTTTTCGACCCAGTATTCGATTCTCTTATAGGTTGCGCCGTCGCGTTTTGCATTCAGCTCAAGGAGGTAGCAGGGAACCCCTTCCACCGATTCTTCCTTGATGATCCTGGCTGAATAATCTTCCGCGTATCGCGTGCGGGCGACGTCGCCGTTCGATGCGTTTCCCATGAGCCGCTGCAACGGCGTGATGCGGATCGGCTTGCGGGTGTTCGGCATGTAGATCCACATGTCGTCCTCGACCATCAGCAGATACTCCCCCTTGACGTCTGCGTTCATGAATTTGACGAGCGTTTTGTCCATCCCCTTCATGCTCACTTCAAACAGGCCTTCTTCTTTCAGGTCGTTGTCCTCGTAGTTCAATATGGTCGTCATCACGGAATACGAAGTCCAGCCGTTCCTGTTCAGGTCGGAGAGACGCAGGATCTCGTCCCCCGTAGGTCTGGCGCTGCTCTGCTCCTCGCTTTTTTGCGAATGCAGCACGGAAAAGCTTGCAATGATTGCTGCGGCGATAAAGATAATGTTGCGGCACCGTTTCATTCCGTTTCTCCTTTTTCAAACATGTCCGAGGGCATCGACGATCTTCAATCGGGAGGCTTTGTAGGCCGGAAAAATTGTCGAAATCACTGTGGTCACCGTGATGAGCAGAAATACTCCGGCGAAGACCGACGGCACAAAATCAACGATCAACGGATAGCCTCGCGTCCCTCCGGGGGGCGGCGGCATCACGATGCCGGAGGAGTTGATCAGCAGGCCCGCAAGATACGCGAACACAAGTCCGGCAAGCCCTCCCATGGCTCCAATGATCAGCCCTTCGTAAAGGAAATTCGTCAACAGCCGCGCCGGCGACGTACCGACCGCAAGCTGCGTGCCGATCTCCTTTGTCCGCTCAAAAATAGACATCATCATCGTGTTCGAGCTGCTGAGCACGACGACAACGAAAATGAGGACGCCTAGGAAACCGAAGATGTTGTTGTACAGCCGGACGACAGCGTTGTAAAATGTCGCCATGTCGAACCAGCGCCGGGCTTTCATTCCGGGAAGGATCTCCTCAAGTTTCGAAGCGACTTCTTCGGTCTTGTCCGTTTCATCGAGCACGACCACGAGCTTGGAGACTTTCTGCGAGTTGAGCAGTTGTTGGGCCGTCGAGAGGTTGACCATCAACGCCCGCTCGTCGTACTCCGGAACGCCGGTGGAATATATTCCCGCGACCTTCACATCAGCAGCATTCAGCGCCCCTTTGGATGTCGTCGTCATGAGCGTGAGATAATCGCCGATCTTGGCCTTCATCGATTTTGCCAAGCCTCTCGCAAGAACCACTTCGTTCTCCTGAGCGTTTGCCTGGGTTTCTCCCAGGAATTTTCCGGTATCGACCGCAAGGGCAAAGCCGGCCAGCTTCGTCTCTTTTTCCGGCTCCACGCCGCGTCCGAGGAATGCCGCCGATTTATCGCCGTTCGAGATCAATCCCATGAACTCGATCCGCGCCATAGTAAAGCGGACGTGATCCTGGACGAGGATCTTTTTCTTCAGCACGTCGATGCTGTCGAGGCCGAGCTCGAGCGGACGTTCTTCCTCGCGCTGCAGCGCTTCTGTTGAATAGATCTGGATATGCCCCAGCTGTCCGCGGATGGTCGATTCGCTCAGCCCTCTGAACGAGAAGGAGATGAATCCGCCGGCAAGGATCAACGCGGTCGCCCCGAAAACGAGCACCAGCCCGGTGATGATCGTTCTGCGGCGGTTCCGGAACACGTTCTTTGTTGCGAGCTTGATGAACTTGAACATGGTAATATTCTCCTCTGTCTGTTAATGCTGGCCGTTGGTCAAAACACCGTCGTGAAGCTTGACGACCCTCCGTGCATACTGCAGAACGAGCGGGTCGTGGGTGGAGAAAAGGAATGTCACCTTCTCTTCTTCGTTGAGCGTGCGCATCAGGTCGAGGATCTCGGAGGCGGTGACGGAATCGATGTTCGCCGTCGGCTCGTCGGCAAGCACGATCTTCGGGTTATTGACGAGGGCGCGTGCGATCGCCACGCGCTGACGCTGTCCGCCCGAAAGCTCGTTGGGTTTGTGGTCGCGATGATCCCAGAGCCTGACGTCTTTCAGCGCTCTTTCAACTGCCGTTCTTCGAACTGCCGATGACTTTTTTGTGAGCAGAAGAGGGTATTCGACGTTCTCGTACGCCGTGAGAACAGGGATCAGGTTGAACGTCTGAAAAATGAACCCTAATTTTTCAAGACGGATCCGGTGGAGGTTTGTCAACCCGTTGTATCTGACCTCCGTCCCCTCGAGAAAAACGCTTCCGGTCGTCGGAGAATCGAGAAGTCCGAGAATATTCAGGAGCGTCGTTTTTCCGCTTCCCGACGGGCCGGAAATGGATGTGAACTCGCCTTCCTGGATCCCCAATGTCAGATCGTGGAGGGCCGGGACCTCGGATTTCCCGAGTTTGTACGTTTTTGAAAGAGCGTTCGCGCGGACAAGTGGATCCATTGTGGTCTCTCCGGGTTTCGTTTAAGAAATTTTCTTCAATTCGTTCTCTGCTTTTCGGGCGATGTCCGACCCCGGCTCTGCGGAAAGGGCTTTTTGCAGCAACTCTTTTGCCTTTGCCGTTTGTCCGTCGTTGTTGTAGGCGATCCCTGCCCAGCAATAAATGGTCGCCTGGAGATGCTTATCGAGATGCGCAAACCTTGGATCGTTCATCAGATAATCGAAGTCTTTGAGCGCGACGGGAAGCCGGTGGAACATCGACGGGAGATTGACGCCGTTGATTCCCCGGACAACGCGCACGGTAATATTGTCCGAAGCGAGATCGGCGGCCTTATCCATTTCATCGACGCCTTTGTCAACGTCCTTCATTTTGGTGAAGGGCCACCATGCATCGCGGGCACGAAGCGTCCACAGGCTTCCGCGGTACGCCAGCGCGACAGCATTCGACGGGTCAAGGACGAGAACTTTGTCAAAGCAGGTAAACCCTTTGTCGACGGCGTCGTCATTTCCCGCTACTCCCTGGTCATGGTACTGAATGCCGAGTTTTATTAATGTCCCGACATCATTGGGATTCTGCGCAAGCGCCGCTTCGAGATCTTTCGCGGCATCCTGGCTTCGGGAGATCCCCGCTAAAAACAAAGAGAGAAAGATCATCGTAGTTATTTTCTGGATCATGGCGTCCCTCCTTATGTGATTGAGTGCAACGTAATTTCATGGTGCAAGATAATGGAGAGGCACAGAATAACTAAGTCAATTCCGACGGGATGACAAAACAAAGGGATGAAATGCAAAGCGGAAGGATGAAAAATCAGGTCCGACAATCACTTTTGCCGTTTCTTCCTCGATGGACGCGGAGTCCGTTCTGTTGCCTTTTGGTCAATTATCCCCTACTTTCCATGTATTAGCTTCTCGCGGCGGGGCTTCTGTGAGCTGCTCAACAACTGCCCATGAACTGGCTCGAACCATGAATTCCGCTCGTCCCTGCACACGATAATGTATTCCCGCGAAGAGTTATTCACTCATCATCGAGAGAACTTTTTCCTTGCTCCGCGCAACCCTCTCCGCGGAAAAGGGACCTGTTTTCGCTGAGGGCACTACAAAGAACAACCGAGGAACTGCATGAAATACGGACACTTTGACGATAAAGAAAAAGAATACGTCATCACGCGCCCCGATACGCCCCTCCCCTGGATCAATTACCTGGGGACGTCCGACTTCTACGGAATTATTTCCAACACGGCAGGGGGGTATTGCTTCTACCAGGATTCGAGGATGCGCCGGCTGACCCGCTACCGCTACAACAATATTCCGATGGACAGCAACGGACGGTACCTCTATATCAAGGACGGCGATTCCGTATGGAACCCGATGTGGAAGCCGATGCGCGTTGCTCTTGATTCGTACGAGTGCAGGCATGGATTGGGATACACGAAAATAACCGGCGTCAAAAACGACCTGGAAGCTTCGGTACTCTATTTTGTTCCGCTCGACGCGAGGAATGAAATCTGGCATGTTCAGGTCACGAATCGTTCAAAGCATCCGAAAAATATCAGGTTATGGAGCTACGTCGAATGGTGCTTGTGGGAAGCGAACGACGATATGACGAACTTCCAGAGGAATTATTCCACAGGCCAGGTGGAAATTGACAACGGCACGATCTTCCACATTACCGAATACAGGGAGCGGAGAAATCACTACGCTTACTTCACTTCGAGCGAAAAAGTTTCCGGCTACGATTCGAGCCGCGACGCATTCGTCGGCGTCCATCAGGGGCTGGAGGCTCCCCAGGCGGTGATGGCGGGAAGCTGCATGAACAGCACGGCATACGGCTGGCTTCCGATTGCCGTCCACCAAATTGACCTCGCAATAAAGCCGGGAGAGTCGAAGAGACTTGATTTCATTCTCGGCTATGGAGAGAATCCGACGGACAAGAAATTTCTTGCCGGCGGAAAGATCAGAAAGGATGAGTTCGAAAAGGTAAAAGCGCGGTTTGCAAGCTCCTCCGCGGTCCTCGGGGCATTCGATGCACACAAGAAATATTGGGATGGACTGCTTTCTTCTTACCGGGCCGATACGCCCGATGCCATCGTGAACCGGATGGCAAATCTCTGGAATCAGTACCAATGCATGGTCACGTTCAACATGTCCCGCTCGACCTCGTTGTATGAATCGGGGATCGGACGGGGGATGGGATACCGGGACAGCAACCAGGACGTTCTTGGGTTTGTCCATATGCTGCCGCAGAGAGCCCGTCAGCGCATTCTGGATATTGCGGCGACTCAGCTTTCCGACGGCACGTGCTATCACCAATATCAGCCCCTCACAAAGAAAGGGAATGCCGATATTGGCGGCGGGTTCAACGACGATCCGTTGTGGCTGATCCTGTCGGTGTCTGCCTACATCAAAGAAACAGGAGATGCCGCAATTCTGAACGAAAGAACGGTCTATGCGGATGTTCCCGATTCAAAAGCCACACTCATGGACCATCTCCACCGGTCCTTGCAATACACGCTGGAGCATCGCGGGCCGCACGGCCTGCCGCTCATCGGCCATGCCGATTGGAACGACTGCCTCAATTTGAATTGCTTCTCGACGACTCCGGGGGAGAGCTTTCAGCTTGCCGGGCACATCGAGAACGACAAGATTGCAGAATCGGTGATGATCGCCGGACTGTTCTGCAGGGCATGCGATGAAATGGCGCTGCTGCTCAACCATCTGCGCCTCACGGATCAGGCGGCCGGCTATAGAGAACATTCTGCCGGGATGAGGGAGACAATTTACAGGCACGGCTGGGACGGCGAGTGGTTCCTGCGCGCTTACGATTCGTACGGCAAGAAACTTGGTTCGACGGAGAATGAAGAAGGGAAAATTTTCATCGAGAGCCAGGGATGGTGTGTCCTGGGGGGAGCCGGCCTGGAGAACGGCTACGCCAAACAAGCGCTCGACAGCGTGCAAAAATATCTGGCGACGCCGAACGGAATCATTCTGCAGCAGCCCGCGTTCCAAAAATATCACACCCATCTCGGAGAAGTCAGTTCGTATCCGCCCGGGTACAAAGAGAACGCCGGCATCTTCACGCACAATAACACCTGGATTCAGATCGCCGAAACGATGATCGGGCGGGGGGACCGGGCGATGGAATACTACATGAGCATTTGCCCTCCCACCAAAGAAGAGCAGATCGATATCTACCGCTCCGAGCCGTATGTTTACAGCCAGATGACGGCGGGCAGGGATGCTCCGACGCCGGGCGAGGGGAAGAATTCCTGGCTGACAGGAACGGTGGCCTGGTCGTTCGTGACGCTCTCACAGTATATCTTAGGGATTCGGCCCGATTATCACGGATTGATCATCGACCCCTGTATCCCGACGGTTTGGAAAAAATTCAACGTCGTGCGGAAATTCAGAAACAGCACCTACAACCTCACCGTGAGCAATCCCAAAGGAGTAAGCAAAGGGATAAGGAAGCTCACGCTAGATGGGAAGACGGTCGAAGGCAATCTTCTGCCTGTGATCAACGACGGGAAGGAACATGCCGTTGAAGCTGAAATGGGATGAGCGGAACAATAATGTTTGAACAAGCGTCGGAGAATTATTTATGAACATTTCCGAGTTTACGGTCGACGGTAGATCGAAGTTCCATCTTTCAAAGATCAAAACCGATTCTTCGGGCAAGGTACGCTCGAAAGAAGGAGCGCAAAAGATCCTCGAGAAGAACATCGCTACCGTCCAGGAGCTGCAGGCGAAGTTCTACGCGCAGGACAAATACAGCGTGCTGATCATCATCCAGGCGATGGACACTGCCGGGAAGGACGGCGTGATCAAGCATGTGATGACCGGACTTAATCCGCAGGGGACCGAAGTCCACAGCTTCAAGCAGCCCTCCGCGGAGGAGTTGAATCACGATTATCTCTGGAGGGCGCACAAAAACCTGCCGCAGCGGGGACAGTTCGGCATCTTCAACCGGTCGTATTATGAGGAAGTTCTCGTCGTGCGCGTCCACGACCTCATCGCCACGCAGAAAATTCCTGCCGAACTTGTCACGAAAGACATTTGGAAACAACGTTTCCGTCAGATAAAAGATTTTGAAAAGTATCTGTCCGAGAACGGAACGATCATCATCAAGATTTTCCTTCACATTTCAAAAGAAGAACAGAAACAACGGCTCCTCGCGCGTATCAACGACAAGTCGAAGAACTGGAAATTTTCGGAAGCGGATATCAAAGAGCGAGGGTATTGGGATCAATACCAGAAGTGTTACGAAGAAGTCATCAGGAAAACCAGCAGCGGAAAGGCGCCGTGGTACGTTGTCCCCGCCGACAAAAAGTGGTTCGCCCGTCTGGTGATCTCGGAGATCATCGTTCAGACGCTTGAAGGATTGAAGCTCAAATTCCCATCGTTGGGAAAGGACGAGCTGAAGCAGTTGGAAGAGAGCAAGAGGAAGCTGATGGAGGAATAAGTTGATTGCCTCGTTCCCAATCTCTGCTTGGGAACGAGAGGTGAAAGTTCAGCTTCGGAAACAATGTGTTCCGAAACGGAGTTTGGGAATGAGATAATTTGAATGCCGGCCGGAACCACGTGCCATGCCTTGCCCAACGGCCCCCCCCCCCCAATGTTGCTGAGCAAACTCATCGGCGCCCAAGCGCCATACGCGCGAAAGATCTGACGAACGCTCCCCGCTTTTGCTGCGCAAACTCATTGGCGCCCAAGCACCATACGCGCGAATGTTCTGTCGATCGCTCCCCACTGGTGTTTCACAAACTCATCGACGCCCAAGCACCGAAGCCGTGGATGGTCTGTCGTATGCTCCCCGCTTTTGCTGCGCAAACCCATCGACGCCCAAGCACCGTACGCACGAACGATCTGTCAAACGCTCCCCACCGTTGCTGCGCAAACTCATCGACGCCCAAGCACCGAAGGCGTGAATGTTCTGACAAACGCTCCCCGCTTTTGCTGCGCAATCTCATTGACGGACAAGCTTCGTACGCGCGAACGATCTATCGAACGCTCCCCCACTGGTGTTTCACAAACTCATCGACGCTCAAGCACCGAAGGCGTGGATGGTCTGTCGCATGCTTCCCGCTTTTGCTGCGCAAACTCATTGACGCTCAAGCACCGTACGCACGAACGATCTATCGAACGCTCCCCATTGGTGTTTCACAAACTCATCGACGCACAAGCACCGAAGGCGTGGATGGTCTGTCGTATGCTCCCCGCTTTTGCTGCGCAATCTAATCGACGCTCAAGCGCCGTAGACGTGAATGTTCTGTCGAACGCTCCCCGCTTTTGCTGCGCAAACTCATTGACGCTCAAGCACCGTACGCACGAACGATCTATCGAACGCTCCCCACTTTTGAAACACAAACTCATCGGCGCTCAAGCGCCGTAGGCGCGAACTAACTGTAGAATGTAAGGTCAAAAAAACCACACAGCTCCGTAGGAGCGGCCTACGATAGGGGGAATATGGCAAACACCTACACACAGATTTACATCCACATTGTTTTTGCAGTTAAGGGGAGACAATCATTGCTTCCGGAATCATGCAGGGATGAGTTGTTCAAATATATCACCGGGATTGTCAAAAACCGCAATCAGAAATTGATTGCAATCAATGGAACAGCGGATCATATCCACATCTTCGTCGGGATGCGGCCCACGATCACATTGTCCGATTTAGTGAGAGACATTAAGGCAGGTTCATCAGGATTTGTCAACAAACGGAATTGGGTGCGTGGGAGGTTTAATTGGCAGGAAGGCTTTGGGGCGTTTTCATGCTCTCACTCGGACATTGTCCGCGTTGTCAAATACATCGAAAAACAAAAAGAGCATCACGCCAAAATTCATTTCCGCGATGAATATCTGTCGATGTTGAAGCAGTACGCTGTCGAATATGACGAACGCTATGTGTTCTCATCGGATGATCTCCAGGGATAAGCCGCCTCTGACGGGGCTTGATAGATGTACTTGGGATGGGCATTTTACAGGGAGCGTTGCCCTTGCGGGGCGACGACATGCATGTATCCAGTTCCATGAAATAATTGATCCTTGAAAATGGACCTAAATACCGCCTGCCTGAAACTTGGGCCGCTGTAGAATAGGGCCAGTACAAGACGCGAGAAAAGTTTCTCTCACACGGCAGAATAGTTATCCCTTGTAAAGAAATAGCCCCGCAACTCCACAGCCAATAGCACCGCCACGGGAAGATATTCGATCACCATCGCCGTCGGATACTGCTGCCAGACACCGGTCAAGCGATAATTCATCACCGTAAAGCTCGTCAGGCTTGCTCCTGCGGCGAGCGCTATGCCGGACCATTTCCTCATGACCGGCAGCACAGCGACAACCCAGGCGACGTACCATGGATGGACGACAGGGGAAAGAAGCATCAGGAGGAGTAAGGAGAAATAGACAGTATGCAGCAGGTCTCTCCGTTTGACGTTCAAGATGAGTATGAAAACTGCAACCATCCCTGCGCACACCAGCCGCGACGTCTGATTATCCTGAAAATAGAGATAGACGAGCTCGAAGACTGCGCCGTTGAAGCTCCAATTCTTGGTGAAGGAAAATAATGTCTCGAACGGGTTTGACGTAAAAATGTACGGAAGGAATTGCGCTCCGACGGTCATCAGTGGAAGAAGAAGAGCGTAAACTTTATTCCGCCATCCATTCTCAAAGAAGAACAGGGCCGGAAGGATGATCAGTCCGACGGGCTTAATAGAGATCGACAACCCGAGCAGAACATACGATGGAATCTTTTTCTCCCTGAAGTAAAGGAAGAGCGAAACCAGAAGCAGCGGAAGGCCGACCGCGTCGATGTGGCTGTCCACGGCAAACTCTATGATGGGAAGAGGAGAGAGCGCATACAATAAAATGAATTTGCGCGGGATATCCAGCAAAGGAAGAAAAAGCAAAAGTACCGCGAATGTTCCGGCTTCGGCAAGAAGCAGCACTGCTTTGTACCCCCAGAACGATTCGCCGCTCAGGTAATAACAGAAATGAAAGACCCATTCGCTCAGCGGAAAATAAATCGTCTTGAGATCCGCATGGTTCATCGCCCCGGGAAGGAGAGAGGAATGCAAAGCATCCAGCCGGGGGTCGACGGCTGAATAAAGGTACGGGTTGATCCCGTGCGCTTCTACCTTCCCGTCCCACATGTACCGGTACGCATCCTCCGAGCCGATCGGACTGACCGAGATGAACGTCAACCGTATCGCTAGAGCCGCAGCGAGCATTGAATAGAGAACAGCATTGGAGATCTTCACACGGAACAGGGTCCAGGCCATGAGAGAATAAATGACCGAGCTGGCGATGAAGACCGCTCCGAATACTGCGACCGGATTGGCCGACGGAAGATGGATGAGCAGCAGGCTTGCGGCGATCAGCGCGACGGAAGAATAGAAAATTATATGTACAATTTTCTGCATAGTATGATTCACTGCTAAACTCAATCGGCAAATTGAAAATACATAAATTGCCCCTGTTTATCACTATAATAATCTTTATCAATATAATAGACGCTTTGATCGGGTCCCGGGGCCATCGGCGAAAATGAATCAACATTCAGGCGAAATCTCGGTGCAAGTGAACCATCATTGGCATAATTTGTGCCGTAACATTAGAAACTGTCCTAAAAGCTCCTCATGATGTCATTCTGCAGGTGCTCAGCCTGCTCATTGTCATTCGTTTCGTTCAGGATGAAAGTTGCAAGCACATTCCGAACAAAAATTAACTTTAGATCCAGCTTCCAGAAATGTTGTTTTAATGATTCTTTACTTCGTTAGAGAGATGCGAATGGTGCGCAGGACGGTATTTTTCCTATTCCTCGCTGCAATTTTTTCCTCGTGTTCCACCTTTGTTCCGAAGGAAGAGCAGGACGCTTTCGTGAGAGTGAGCGGAACGCACTTTACTCGCAACGGCAGACCGTACTACTACGCCGGTACGAATCTTTGGTACGGCTGCTATCTCGGTTCCCCCGGAGAAACGGGGGACCGTCCCCGCCTGCTTCGCGAGCTCGATTCGCTCCATGCGATCGGATTGGACAACCTCAGGGTCCTCGCCGGTTCGGAAGCATCAAAAAAACTTCGGGCGGTACAACCTGCGATTGTCCGGAGGCCGGGCGAGGTGAACGACTCGTTGCTGCAAGGATTGGATTTTCTTCTCGCCGAAATGGCGAAGCGGCATATGAAGGGGGTGCTTTATCTGACGAACTACTGGGAATGGTCCGGGGGGATGTCCGAATATGTTGCCTGGGCCGACAATTCCCATGCCCTTGACCCCGAAACCGACGGCTGGGAAAAGTTCATGGATTATTCCGCGACTTTTTATCAGAATGAAAGAGCGAACGGATATTTCCGGTCGTACGTAAAGAGCGTTGTCACGCGCAAGAATACGGTCAACGGCAGAGTGTATGCAGATGACCCGGCGATCATGTCGTGGCAGCTGGCGAACGAACCTCGCCCCGGGACCGGTGGAGCCGACGCACCAAACATTCTTCCGTATTATTACCGCTGGATCGACGGCACAGCCGGCTACATCAAATCGCTCGACACAAACCATCTTGTGTGTTCCGGAAACGAGGGACTCGCAGGCAGCATCCAGTCTCCCGAGTGCGTTCTCACGGCGCATCGTTCTCACAATATCGACTACCTCACCATCCACCTCTGGCCGCTCAACTGGGGATGGTTCAACCCCCAAAAGTTTGAGGAGACCCTTCCGCCGTCGATTGAAAAAGCGACCGACTACATTGCAAAGCACATTCAGTACGCGAGGGAATTGAACAAGCCGATGGTGATGGAGGAGTTCGGTTTGGGTAGGGATTCGGGAGCTTATGCGCAAGGGACTCCGACGACGGCGCGCGACCGGTACTATGCAAAAATTCTCTCGATCCTTTACGATTCCGCGCAGGCCGGCACGCCGGTCGCCGGTTCGAATTTTTGGGGATGGGGGGGCGAAGGAAAATCGCAGAACGCCGACTTCATGTGGAAAAAAGGAGATCCGTTCACCGGGGATCCGCCGCAGGAGCCGCAGGGGAGAAATTCCATATTCATTTCTGATATGTCGACGATCGCCATCATCCGCGATCACGCAATGAAAATGAATCGCCTCGGCATCGCGGATTCGATCAGCGTCAGCGCAATACGGTGAAATCGTTGACGGCATGACAACGGTGCGAACAGGATGCTCTCAATTCGGTCGCGGTGATTTATGGCTCGTTCAGGCGCGCGCTTCCGTCCGGGCCGTGAAGGATCTCTTTAATCGGGTTCTCCCGGAAAGTGACAGCGTGGTCGACAAAAATTCCAATTATTCGTAAAGAGGTTGCACAATGAAGAGACTTGCATCAGTCCTGTTGTTACTGGGGATCATAATGGCGTTCGGCATTCGGGCGGAAGCGAAACAGATCGACGTGCGCGAAATGGGCGCAATATCCGACGGCACGACGCTCAACACCAGAACGATTCAACACGCCATCGATTCGGCGGAGGCTCTGGGAGGAGGAACTGTCTATGTCCCTCCCGGGATCTATCTTACGGGCACCCTCCAGCTTCGTTCAAATGTCTGTCTCTACCTTGAAGCCGGGGCGGTAGTGAAAGGAAGTTCCAGTGTCGGCGACTATTTGCTCAACGGAAGAAGAGTCGGTTTATTCTTCACTCAGGATGCCGAGAACGTTTCTATCTCCGGCCACGGGACGATCGACGGCAACGGCGACGCGTACATGGTGATCGACTCGGCGAAAAAAATGGACCATACCGGAACGATGTGGTCGAGGCAGGGGGATATGTTCAGGCATATTTCCGGCGGTCTCGGCGACGGGCCGCTTGTGCCGAAGGATCGTCCATACCAGATGATCATCTTTTCCGACTGCAAAAAAGTTACTCTGCGCGATATCTCGATCATGAATTCGCCCTTCTGGACCCTCCATCTTGCGGACTGCGACGGGATTATTCTGTCGGGACTCCGGATCTACGGCAACCTTCTTGTGCCGAACAACGACGGGATGGACCTGACGTCGTGCAGCAACGCCGTCATCTCCGACTGCGATATCCGGACCGGGGATGACTGCATCGTCCTTACCGGCTATAATCATCACTTCGACCTGCCGGGATACAAATTCCTAAAGCGGACATGCGAAAACATCACCGTCACCAATTGCACGCTGGTTTCCCGTTCTGCCGCCATCAGGATCGGCGGCTTCGACCAAAACCCGATGCGTAATTTCACCTTTAGCAATATCGTGATCACCAATTCGAACCGCGGCATCGGGCTGTTTGTCCGTGATCAAGGGGGGATCGAAAATGTCGTTTTTTCGAATATTCTCATCGAGACCCGGCTCTTCACCGGCGACTGGTGGGGAAACGGGGAGCCGATTCAGCTCTCTTCGGTGCGGCTGACGAAGGATGTTCCGCTCGGAAAAATGAAGAACATTAAATTTGAGAATGTCGTCTGCAAGGGGGAGTCGGGAATCGTTGTGTACGGGACGGATGAAAGCGTGATCGAAGATGTCTCATTCTCAGACGTCCGCTTTCACCTCGGTGATAGTCCGTTAAATGAGATCAGCGGCGGGAATTTTGACCTCCGTCCGGTGATGGATCCGAAGCTCTCTCTCTTCTCGCACGATATTCCGGGTTTCTATGCCCAGTATGTCAAAGATCTTCGGGTAGAAAATTTCGACCTCACATGGGACCCGATGAAAGAGCCGTACTTCACGAACGGCATCGAAGTGGATCACTTTGACGGTGTAAGAATTCTCGGTTTCCATGGGACCGGCGCCCCAAATAACACAAAAGCTGTCCCCGTGCTCCTCCGCGACGGAAAGGACTATGAAATAACGCCGGTGGGCGTTTCAGTGTCGAAAGACAACGTGAAAGAAAAATAGCCCGGGTCAGTTGAGCTCAGCTCTTCGTTCCAGCAAAGCGAACGTTGCATTCTCATAACGGAGTTGAAAGTTCGAGAAGAACGTGTTAGGTGATCCGTCTCTGGGAGGGAAAAGGAGTTCGGATTCCGGTTTTTCGTTTTTCTGGACCACAAGGTACTGTTCTGAAAACGTCGTGTCAGAAATTCTCTGAACGGCGAAAGGTTGAATGATGCGGAATTGTTTCAGTGGTAGAGTGCTGGCGATCTGGATCCTGACAATGGTGCTCGGGTTTGTGACCAATCCGACCGGCCCATTGTTGTAGATGCCGGGAAGTTGTTCGCCGATGTTCATCGCATCTCTGGCGGTCCCGTCGATGCATTTCGCGGCGTCCTTGTAGACCGCAACGCCGATCGAAGGACGAGCGAGTTGTAAGACCGGTACGACACAAAGGAGAATGACAACGGCACTTCGCGCCGGAAAGCTTTTTACTTTGCCGAAAATTTTTGCGAGGCCGACTCCCCCGGCAACTGCGAAAAAAATGCCGAGGGTTAAAACGTATCTCCAATTCCACCACCACTCGTCGATTCCGACGTAGCCGGCAAGAGCGGCAGCGAGGATGAATGCTGCGGGGATGATGAAGAACGTGAGGAGCAGGAGGATATTCCTGTTGAGTTGCCTGGTTTGACGAGGAAGACAAGCTGCGGCTGAGATGAGCAGCAATGCAGGGCCGAAAATGACGAGAATAGCCCGGCCGAATGTCGCTATGACGTTGGAGGGAAGATGCTGGGACGATTCTCGGTAGACGGATGAAAGCGCAGAGTATGTGCCGTAAGTGAACGCGAACGGATTTCCATAGACAATGAAATGTGAGATCGACCAGATGATTATTCCGGCCGTACTGACCGCTGACATAACAGCGATCCGAACCGCTTCCTTCTTTTCCGAATTGTTACGCAGGGAATAGGCTTTCAACGATCCTGCAACGGCCACAAAGCCGACAAGAGGCCACGCTTCGTACCTGCACAAGCTTGCCAGCAGGACGGCGAATGAACTAAGGAGAAACCAGGAGGGCGAAGCATTCTCGAGCCACCGGAAGAGCGCATAGCCGGAAAGCGTGACAAAAAAAATGAGCGTCGGCTCGTCCATCGGCGTGAGCGAAATATAGACGACATTTGGATTCAGCCCGTAGAGGCAGCTCATCAGGAACGCAATGGCTGAGGAACCGGTGATCGCACGAACCAAAAGGAACAGCACCACGCCAGTCCCGACCAGACATGGAATCCCGACAAACGCTCCGGCGATTCCCGAAAAGAAAAGGCCGTCGATCGCCGCAAACGGAAGCAGTAGAAAATGGGGAAGCGGGAGCCAGACAGTCCCGATGATCGGGATCTCGTGAGGATGGGAATCGGTGAACTCGCGGGCTTTAACGATGTGCGACGCTGCATCCCCGAAATAATAAAGGGAATACTTGTCGAAATGGAGAAGCGAGAACCCGGCGATGCAGGAAGCGACAAAAAGAAGAAGGGCCAGCATGAAAGGCTCTTTTCCTCGAAGGAACATCGTTATCCGCTTTATCAAAGATTCCCGATCCGTGCGTTCAGTGTCAAGAGTGTTCATTCCCTGGAGGGGTGACGTGCGTATGGGCCGTCATCGGTGAGATCAGTAAGAGAATGATGTTGGGTTTATTTATCGCTCGTTCCTTGAAATAGGTTGAACGATTCCATCGACGTGATCAATTGGTCTGCCATCTTTTGATGGGTTTCAACCGTCGGGTGACCGTAGGCGACGTACCCGCCCGGAAATTCGTCGAACTGCGTGTAATAGATATTCTTTTTGCCCGACGCGATTTCTTCGTCAACGGCCATCTTGACGTTGGTGCGGATCCATTCATGGAAGGCAGCGATCGCGACGATCTTGGCGTTCGGATAAACGACGCGGACCGTGTCGATGAATTGACGGTATGCTTTACGGAACGCGGCGGATTTTTCGTCGGAGGTTTTTCCTTCATTGTCTTTTAAGCCGTTATGATCGTTCAAGCCGAGACAGATAACGACGACATCCGGAATCCATTGTTTGAAATTCCATTTCGGTTCGCTCGATTCCATCAGGGTTCGGTCGAAACGTGCGGGGATCGTTTCACCGGTCTTTCCCTGCCAGTCGCAGTACATTCCGGCCCCCGAACGGCAGGTGGTCGTGTATTGCGCGTTGAAATGTTTTGCGATAAGCGGCGCAAATCCTTTGTCGATGTTGGTGACGGGAAAACGATCTTCCCACGCCAGCTCCTGCACGGTCGCTTCGTCGCTCTCCGCGGCCGTGAACGAGTCCCCGACGAATTCGATTTTTCTCGAGGGCTTCGGCGGAGGGGGAAGAAGCGTTGCGCCGTTGTCAATGAGGATTCCGCCGAAGGTGTATGGTTTTTCGAACGTGATGTTTCGCCTCGTCAGCAGGAAAGTGTGTTTCGCGTCGTGAAGACTGTCGGCGAGGACATAATCTGCTTCCGTCGGTGTTGTTCCATGAAAAACGCCGTGAAGTTTTCCGTCGATGTAAATGTTGAAATAATCGGTCCCGTCGGCTATTCGGATGCCGATCGTTGTCCCGGAAAATTCCGCGTAGACATAGACGCCGGGCCACGAATAGCGTGGATGAAGAGAGTCGGTCATGTCCCACCGGCCGAAATATTGAATATTCGGATCGTTCGCCGGAACCAGCCTGAGTGCGCCTGCCGCCCCGGTGAGGCCGAGCAATTGAAACGCGCCGAGCAGAAGAAGCAGATAATGTTGTTTCATAAATTACCTTAATTTTCTATTATGCACCCGCAGCGAGCCGAGTCATGTGTGAATATCCCTAGATTTGGACTTAAATACAACCGGATGCCGCGTTGTATTCTGATTGAACATTTAAGAATCCATCACCACTGTCGTTCGCTTCTTCGAGGATGATGAGCGCTCAGCTTTCGACTCTGTTATCCCGGCATGACGGAGAAAAATTATTAAAGCACTCCCTGGTCAAATGAGGACATCACCCGAAGAAGATCGTGGCGGGACGGCTGAACGAGGAGTGTAACACTATAAATTACTCTTGCTATTTCATGAAAGCGGCAAACCTATGATCAATGTCGACGTGAAAAGGAATTGGGGGAAGTGCTCCTCTCTGCTGACGCTTTTCTTTCTGCTGTGGCAATGCTCACCGGGGAAAACTCCGTTCGATAACTCTGCCGGCGGAGTAAAGAAGGATAAAGCTTCGATCGCTGTCGAACTGCAGAACGTCCTGGACGATGAATTCCATCGATTCTATCCGCTGTCGGTCGATACGACCTACGGCGGATATTTCAGCGATATCAACTATCAATGGGAGCTCGATGGACTTCAGACGAAAATGATCGTCACCCAGGCGCGCCACATCTGGTCGGCCTCCAACGCGGCGATGTTCTACCAAAAAGACAACACACTCCGGAACATTGCGGCGCACGGTGTCGAATTCCTCAAAGATAAAATGTGGGATAGCGAGTTCGGCGGCTTTTATGACCTCGTCACCCGCCAGGGGGATCCGATCAAGGAGGAGGGGCAGATCGTGAAGCGGGCGTACGGAAACGCATTCGCCATCTATGGGCTGTCCGCCTACTACCGCGCATCCGGCGACAGCGCTGCGCTGAAAATGGCTCAAGAAACGTTCCGATGGCTTGAACAACACAGCTACGACAAGCAATACGGCGGCTATTTCCAATTTTTGGCGCGGGATGGAACGCCGTTCAAGGATGGCTACCAGGAGGTCGCGCCGAAGGATCAGAATTCGATGATCCACATCCTCGAAGCTTTCACCGAGCTGTATAAAGTCTGGCCGGATTCGCTACTGAAAGAACGGCTGAATTCCCTGCTCGTCCTGATAAGGGATGTTGTCACGACAAAACGGGGGAACCTCGTCTTGTTCCTCAAGCGCGATTTCACGCCGGTCTCCTTCAAGGATGCGAGCCCGTCCGTGAGGGAAAAAAATTATGAGTTCGACCATGTCTCGTTCGGTCATGATGTCGAGACCGCGTATCTGATGCTCGAAGCATCGGAGGTTCTCGGACTCAGGCATGATACGACAACGCTGAGCGTCGCGAAGAATATGGTCGATCATGTTCTGACGTATGGATGGGATCAAGACCACGGCGGGATCTATGACGGCGGATATTATTTTGGCACGAGCGAACGGGCAACGGTCATCAGGAAGACGAAAGAGTGGTGGGCGCAGGTAGAAGCGTTCAATTCATTCCTGATGATGTCGGAGATATTTCCGAACGACCCGATGCATTATTATGACAGGTTCTGCGACCAGTGGGAGTTCTGCAAGAAGTACTTGATCGACCGGGAGCGCGGCGGCTTTTATTGGGGGGGTATCGACATTGTGCCGGGAAATGTCTACGCGCCCAAGGCGTCGATCTGGAAGTGTAACTACCACACTTCGCGCGGCTTGATCAATTGCATCAACCGGCTCAAGAGCGAAACGATCGTCTACGACCAAAAGCATTACGAGCCGGTGAACCATAATGCGACCCCGGAAGCGAAGAAACTGCTCGAATATCTGTACTCCATCAAAGGAAAACATATCATTGCCGGACACCATAATGCCGTCGGCCGTGCGGATGTTTTTCCCGACCGCGTACATGAGCTGACCGGGAAGAGGCCAGAGATTTGGGGCTGCGATTTCATCAATTACTACAGACCGGGAAACGCGGATTCGCTGGTGCAGGAAGCGTATCAAAAATACAGGGACGGCTACATCATCACTCTCATGTGGCATGTCGGTAGACCGCAGGACGATCCCCCATTTAAATGGAAGGAAAGCGTTCAGGGAAGAATGACCGATAATGAGTGGAGGGAATTGACAACTCCCGGAACACCGTTGAACGCACGATGGGTTGCCCGTATCGATACGATTGCTAAGTATCTCGGCGACCTGCAGAAGCTCGGCGTTCCGGTATTGTGGCGGCCGTATCACGAATCGAACGGGGTCTGGTTCTGGTGGGGGAATAAGCGGGGAGAGAACGGATTCGCCAAGCTCTACAGGATGATGTACGACCGGTTCGTCAATTATCACAAGCTTAATAATCTCATCTGGGTTTGGAATACCAACGCGCCGCGGCAGCTGATCAACGACGAGGCATATGTCTACGAAGACTATTTCCCGGGCATGGAGTACGTCGATGTCTTCGCCACGGATGTGTACCACCATGATTATCGTCAAAGCCACCACGACGATTTGGTCCGTTTAGGGAAGGGAAAAATAATCTCCCTCGGCGAAGTCGGGGAAGTGCCATCCCCCGAAATTCTCGATCATCAGCCGATGTGGACATGGTTCATGATCTGGGCGAATTTCGTGGACACCCATAACACTCCGGAGCAGATCCGCGACCTCTATAATTATCCGCGGACCATCGCTCACGAAGATTACGGTAAAGGTAAATAGGTTTTTATCAATTTTCTTTCATACGGAAATGAAGAAGATACGTTTTCTCTTCTGGATAGGACTCGGCATCATGCTTCTCTCTGTTGCAGTGTATCCTCGTGAAAGCGCGCGGCTGGTTTCAGGCTGGCGATTCAAGCTGGGAGAAATCGCCGGCGCCGCGCAGCTTCAATTCAACGACCGCGATTGGCAGTCGGTCGACCTTCCACACAATTGGGGGTGGCAGGAGGCTCAAAGGGGGGAAGAGTATTATCGCGGTCCCGGCTGGTATCGCTGCCCTCTGGATCATCTGACGCCAAAACCCGGGAGGCGTTATTTTCTTCGCTTCGAAGCAGCTGGTTCTGTCGCCGATGTATATTGCAACGGCGTTCTTCTCGGCCAGCATCGCGGAGCGTTCGGCGCGTTCTGTTATGAGATCACCAGACAGCTTGCGCCGGCGGGACCGAACCTGATCGCGGTTCGAGCAAGCAATGCCCCCGAGCCCGACCTCGCCCCGCTCAGCGGCGACTTCAATATCTTTGGTGGATTGTACCGCCCGGTATATCTCATCGAAACGAACGACATTTGTTTCGCCCTTACCGACCATGCTTCCCCCGGGGCTGCATGGCTTCAGTCAAGAGATTCCGATGGGGCGATTCTTGACGTCAATGTCGAGATATCGAACGGAACGTCCCGGACTGAAGGACTGATTCTGCGGGCTGTCGTCTACAATGCAGCCGGAAGCCGCGCCGCAGTTGCCGAGGAACCGATCACCGTCGTTCCCGAAGTCACCGCGCCGTTCGCGCTCCATCTTGCTCTTCCTCATCCTCATCTCTGGAACGGACTAAAAGACCCGTACCTGTACCGCGCTGTCGTGGAATTGCGGACACCCGGGGATACGCTTCTTGACTCCGTCGAACAGCCGCTCGGCATACGATATTACACCGTCGATCCTGAAAAGGGCTTTTTCCTGAACGGGCAGCCGTACCATCTCCACGGCGTTTGCCGTCATCAGGACCGGCCGGACAAGGGCTGGGCAATCTCTGAAGCTGATATGAAAGAGGACATCTCGATCCTGAAAGAAATCGGCTGCACGGTCGTTCGCTGCGCGCATTACCAGCACAGCGATTATTTCTACGGTTTATGCGATTCGGCGGGTATTCTCGTCTGGGCGGAGCTTCCGCAGGTCAATGAGATCGGCACCGACCCCCGATTTGCCGAAACATCGCGCGGCCAGCTTCTCGACCTCATCCGGCAGAACATCAACCACCCTTCGATCTTTGCGTGGAGCTTGTTCAACGAACTCTGGCCGGGAAGACCCGACCCGCATCGCGAACTGCAGGACTTAAAAATTGTGGCAAACGGTGAAGATCCGACCAGACCGACCATTGCCGCAACGTCGACCGAAAAATTGCCGCAGATGGATAAGATCCCGGACCTGTTGGGATGGAATATTTATCCGGGCTGGTATCCGGGATGGGGGCCGAAGGAAGCGTTCGGCGATTTTCTCGACCGGGGAAAATCGTTGAGCAGACACGGCGGCTTGTGCATCAGCGAATACGGGGCAGGTGCTAACGTCGAGCAACATGAGGAAAATCCGCAGCAGCCGAAGGCGGACGGTCCGTGGCATCCCGAGGAGTACCAGGCGCTCCTCCACGAAGCGGCATGGGCTGCGATGAAAGCGCGTCCGTTTGTCTGGGGAACGTTTGTCTGGAATATGTTCGACTTCACGAGCAATACGAGGAACGAGGGGGGGATAAAGGGGCGCAACACGAAGGGGCTGGTCACCTACGACCGGAAAATTCGCAAAGATGCGTTCTTTTTCTACAAAGCAAATTGGTCGGACGAGCCGACGCTCTATATTACAAGCCGCCGGTTCACTGCAAGGACTCATCCGGCCACGGACGTGAAGATTTATTCGAACGCAAAGGAAGTTGAACTGCTGGTCAACGGAGTTTCGCAAGGAGTGCAAAAGGAAGGTTCCAATTGCATCTTCATCTGGAAGAATATTCAATTGCAGCCGGGAGAGAATCAGATCGAGGCACGCGCAAGCCGCGGCGGGGCCGGCCTGACGGACAAGTGTCTGTGGACGCTCAAACCGTCCGTGAATAAATAACCAAACTGTGGTGGATCAATGATGAAAAGAAATTCTCTTGTTATCGTTTTGCTCCTTGGTGTATTGTTCTCGGGCATGTTCGGTCAGACGAAGCAGCCGAATCCGCTCCTGAAAATCAATAGCGAGGGATACTATGAGGCCGACGGGATCAATGTGATGATGTTCGATGATTTCTATCCCGAAGGCCATCAGGGGGGATTGACGATCGTCCAATGCGGAAGCCGCGTGGCGGCGAACGGGGATGTCCGTCTCGAACCCGGTCCCGGTCAATGGTCCCCCGTTCCGAAGGTCGGCAAGCGTCATGTGGACAAAGAGAACGGAACGATCACGGTCGATCTGTGGTATCCCGACTCGAGCCAGAACAGAAAAGGATATAACCCGATCGACTATCCCGACCTGGTATTCAGGTATACCATCAGGACAGAAGCGGTCGGAAACGGCATCAAGCTCACTGTCGATCTCGAGAAGCCGCTCCCGCCCGCATGGGCGAATAAGGTCGGCTTCAATCTGGAATTATTTCCCGGCCAGTTGTTCGGCGAACATTATTTCATGGACGGCGGGCCGGGAATCTTTCCGCGCCAGGCAAACGGTCCCATGAAAAAGGAGAGTGATGGAAGCTTCCAGATCACTCCGATGGCTTCCGGGAAGAAATTGATCGTGGCCCCGGGAAATGCGGAAAAAGAATTGACCATCACCACCAACGCAAGCGATCTTCAGCTCCTCGACGGGAGGGGACTCTATAACAACGGGTGGTTTGTGGTTCGCTCGACGATCCCGCTCGGCGCGGTCAAGAACGCGGTCGAATGGATGATCACTCCGAAATTCAATCCCGGCTGGAGATACAAGCCGGTGGTGCAGGTCTCACAGATCGGATACCATCCGAAACAAAAGAAATTCGCAGTTGTTGAACTCGATAAGCTTGCTTCGACATACGATGCGGTTCAGCTTGTCAAAATAACGCCGGATTCTGAGGTGGTCGTCAAAGAGGAAAAGACTCCGGCACCATGGGGAAAATTTCTGCGGTATCAATATCTGCGGTTTGATTTTAGCGGCGTGAGTGAGGAAGGATTGTATAAGGTCAAGTACGGGACATCCGAGTCCAACGAGTTCGAGATCAAGAACGATATCTTCGCGCGGAATGTCTGGCAGCCGACGCTCGAGTATTTTCTGGCCGTTCAAATGTGCCATATGACTGTGAAAGACCGCTACAAGGTCTGGCACGGGCTCTGCCACATGGACGACGCGGTGATGGCGCAGCCGGGGGACCATTTTGACGGATACTCGCAGGGAGCATCGACACATACGATGTTCAGGCCGGGCCAGCATGTTCCCGGCTTGAATATCGGCGGTTGGCACGATGCCGGCGACTACGACCTGCGCGTGGAATCGCAGGCGGAGACGGTGTATAAGCTTGCGCTGGCATACGAATTCTTCAAAAATGATTACGACGAAACAACCATCGACCAGAGACGAAGGGTCGCCGAAATTCATAAGCCGGACGGAAAACCGGATCTTCTCCAGCAAGTTGAGCACGGCGTCTTGTCGATCGTCGGAGGTTTTGAGTCGATGGGAAGGCTGTACCGGGGAATACAGGAAGCGACGCTCGAGCAGTATGTCCATCTCGGCGATGCGGCGACGATCACCGACAACCTTGTCTCCTACGACAGCGGTAGAGACCCGGTGCTCGGTTTCCCGCTTCCCAAAGATGACCGCTGGGTCTTTACGGAAGAGAATCCGCGAAGAGAGTTGTATACAGCCCAGCGGCTTGCCGCTGCCGGCAGGGTATTGAAGGAGTTTAACCCCGGCCTTGCCGCAAAATGTGTAACGATCGCCGAAGAGCTGTACAGAAGAAACGCTTCGGCAAAACCGCTGGACAGGGTCACGGCCGTTGCGGAGTTGTATCTTACCACGTCCAAAGATGAATACCGCAAAATTTTGCTCGACAATGGCGACGTGATCGGCGGCAACATCATCACCTGCGCTGAGGTTGCCGGAAGAGTTGTCGAGAAGCTGCACGATAGTTCGTTCACCGCAAAGGTCACCGACGGCGTCAAACGGGCTTTTAGGAAGATCGCCGACGAGCAGAAACAAAACCCCTACGGCGTGCCGTACAAGCCGTACATCTGGGGGGCCGGCTGGGATATCCAGTCTCTCGCCGTGAAAGAACTGCTGCTGCATATCGGCTTTCCGAAGGCCTTCTCGTCCGAGTACGCATTCAACGCGATGAATTTCATTCTCGGATGCCATCCGGGAGACAACACCGCCTCCTTTGCTTCGGGCGTCGGCGTGAAGTCGCTGACCGTCGCGTACGGCGTCAACAGAGACGACTGGTCGTATATTCCGGGAGGAGTCAGCAGCGGCACGGCGCTGATTCGTCCCGATCTGCCGGAGCTGAAAACGTGGCCCTATTTCTGGCAGCAGACGGAGTATGTAATGGGGGGCGGCGCGACGGACTTCATGTTCCTTGCGATGGCGGCGGATAAGCTTTTCAACGAGACATCTCAGTAGTTGTTCGATCTTGATGCACTGGTATTTCCTTACTATCGACGATTAATCCAAGGAGAATCATATGGACGAAACACTGCAGAAATTACCGCTGAAGGAAAAGATCGGCTACGGCTTCGGCGATTTTGCCTCGGTTCTATTCTGGCAAAGCATCACGATGAATATGATGTTCTTCTACACCGACGTTTTCAAGATTGCCGCAACAACGCAGGCAGCGGTTGTCGCCGGCACGATGATCATGGTGTCGCGCCTCTTCGACGCAGTGATCGACCCGGTCATCGGCATGACAGCCGACCGGACGGAAACGAAGTGGGGAAAGTTCAGGCCGTACTTGATCTGGATGGCTCTGCCGCTCGCCGTCACTGCAACGCTCACGTTTACGACGCCGAATTTCAGCGAATCGGGGAAGCTGGTGTATGCGTACATCACGCTCTTTCTTTTCATGGCGTGCTATGCCGGCATCAACATCCCATACTCGTCCCTGCTCGGAGTTCTGACGCCGGACGCGACGCAGCGCACAAGCGCATCGTCGTTCAAATTCACCTTTGCATATATCAGCGGGATGACGGTTTCGGCGACGTCCCTTCTCCTGGCGAAACATTTCGGCAACGGAGTCGATACGCGTGACCCCGGAGGGTGGCAGAAGACCATCATGATCTACGGCGCCGTCGCGATCGTCTTTTTTATTCTGACCTTCCTGCTCACAAAGGAGCGAGTTCGCCCTCCAAAAGCCCAGAAAACTCCGATCAAAACCGACCTGAAGGACCTTGTCACCAACGGGCCGTGGCTGATCCTACTCTTCGCGACGATTTCGATGATCATGTTCGTCGCATCGAGGATCGGCGTGACGAACTATTACTTCAAATATTACATCACGAACTTCTCCGACGTCACGCACAATACGATCAGTTACTCGTTCCTCTGGTGGAATTTTAACTGGGGATTTGAAGAAGTGACGACGGTGTTCAACACGCTCGGCCAGGGGTGCTCGATTCTCGGAGCGCTGCTGGTGCCGCTACTGACGGCGAAGATCGGAAAGAAAAATGCCTTTCTGGCTCTTTTCGTCGTGGCCCTGATCAGCACCGCTGCCTTTTATTTCCTTTCCGCCGCGAACCTTACGCTGATCTTCTTCTTCCAGATCACCGGTTCGCTGACGGGAGGTCCCTTGTCGCCGGTCATCTGGGCGATGTATGCGGATACCGCCGACTATTCGGAATGGAAACGGGGCCGGAGAGCAACCGGTCTGGTTTTCTCAGCTTCGGCAACGTGCCAGAAAGTTGGATGGGCGATTGGCGCATTATTCACCGGCGCGCTCCTTTCTGCGTACGGGTTCATGGCCGATAAACCGCAATCTGCCGAGGTCAATCATCTTCTGATCTCGCTGATGAGCGTCATTCCGGCAGCGTTCGGCCTGATCTCCATCCTTCTTATTTTCTTCTACAAGCTCGACGAAAAGACGATGATGGGAATTGCAAAAGATCTCGTTGAAAGAAGAAAGGCCAGCGGAAACGAACCGCTGACAGCATAGAGAACAATTAAGAATTATGGATTAAAAATGAAAAATGTCTGAGCACGAAGACACTGCGGCAGCGAGAGGTTCTTGAATAAAGGACACTCAATGTGTCTTAGCGTCTTCGTGGCAAGCTAAAAATTAGGATTCAGGCAACTACCATATCATTACGACCATTAAAGGATGTTACTATGAAAAAGACAATCGTGGGGAAAGCGCTGCCGAACATGCCGTGGCAGGAGAGGCCAAAAGGGAATACCGATGTCGTTTGGAGATACGACAAGAACCCGGTGATCGGCAGAAAACCGATCAGGGGTTCAAGCCGGGTTTTCAACAGCGCCATCATCCCCTACAAGAACGAGTTCATCGGAGTGTTCAGGGCAGAGCATTTCGACGGCTATCCCAAATTGCATCTTGGCCACAGCAAGGACGGTTTTCACTGGGATGTCCAGGAAGACGTCATCACATTCCAGAATGAAGATGGCAGCCCGGCCAAACCGATCTTGTATGCGTATGATCCGCGCCTTCTTGAGATCGACGGGACGTACTACATCGTGTGGTGCAATTATTCTTCCGGGCCGACGGTCGGCATTGCGAAGACGAAAGACTTTAAAACCTTTGTTCAGCTCGAAAATGCGTTCCTTCCGTTCAACCGCAACGGCGTCCTTTTCCCGAGAAAAATAAACGGCAACTACGTGATGCTCAACCGTCCGAGCGACAATGGGCACACGCCGTTCGGCGACATCTATCTGAGCCAGAGCCCCGACCTGACGTACTGGGGGAAGCACCGCCTGGTGATGAAGACGACGCACTACTGGTGGAAGAATACAAAGCTCGGCGCCGGCGCCGTGCCGATCGAAACGACCGAGGGCTGGCTGATGATCTATCACGGCGTTTGCACGACATGCAGCGGTTTTATTTACAGCATCGGCGCGGCGCTCCTCGATCTCGACGATCCGTCAAAGATTCTCGTCGATTGCGCCGACTACATCCTGACGCCGGAGGCGCCGTATGAAACGACGGGCTTCGTCCCAAACGTTGCATTCCCGTGCGCGACGCTCCAGGATGCCGAGACGGGAAGGATGGCGATCTTTTACGGCGCGGCGGACACGTACTGCGCACTTGCGTTCACTCAAATCGATGAGCTCATCGCGTACATCAAAGCCCATCCCAACAAACCGATCTGACGAAAAGAATTTTCTTCAAGGAATTGACAATGCAATTCGGATATTTCGACGACCTCAACAAGGAGTATGTCGTAGAACGGCCCGACACTCCCCGTTCATGGAGCAATTATTTGGGCTCCACAGAATACGGCGCCATCATCACCAACAATGCCGGCGGATACAGCTTCTATAAATCCGCCGCGCAGGGCCGTTTCACCCGGCTCCGTTTCAACGTTATTCCGATGGACCAGCCGGGGCGTTATGTTTATCTTCACGACAAACAAAGCAAAGATTTCTGGTCGACCTCCTGGCAGCCGGTGGGGAAACCGCTGGCGCGCTATACGTCGGAATGCCGCCACGGAACGGCGTACACGAAGATCGCTTCGGAGTATTCATCCATCAAGACCGAAACGCTCTTCTTTGTTCCGCTCGGACGAACCTGCGAATGCTGGCTCCTCAGGATCACCAACAACGATTCGAAGAAACGGGAATTGAGTTTGTTCACGTACGTCGAGTACGCGAACAACTGGAACTTATCCCAGGACATGATCAATCTTCAGTACTCCCAATTCATTTCGAAGATGGATGTCGTTGATGATATCATCGACCATGGGACCAATGTCAACATGCCTGTGCGCCCCGATCATTTCGAGGACGACGGGCAGGCACGGCATACGTTTCTTGCATTGGCGGGAGCCGACATCAAAGGGTTCGATACGGACAGGGAGGTTTTCCTCGGCCCGTACCGGACCTATGCTAACCCGATCGTCGTCGAGGAAGGACGGTGCAGGAATTCGAAGTCAGTCGGCGACAACGGCTGCGGTACGCTTCAGGCAGAGGTTGAGCTTCGGCCCGGCGAATCCAAGGAAGTGGTGATCCTGATGGGAATCGGCGCAGCCGGGACGGAAGGGAAAAAAGCGCTCGGAGAATTTGGAGATCCCGGCAAAGTCAAAGCTGAATTCAGGAAGCTGAAAGAATATTGGCACTCGAGGCTGCAGGGAATGACCGCCGAGACTCCGGATAAAGAATTCAACAGCATGCTGAACATGTGGAACCCGTACAACTCCCTTATCACATACGCGTGGTCGCGCGCTGCGAGCCTGGTCTATACCGGCGAGCGTGATGGACTCGGATACCGCGATACTGTCCAGGACATGCTCGGCGTTCTTCACACAATTCCGGACGAAGTGAAAGAGCGGCTGGAACTCATGATCACGGGGCAGGCGTCAACTGGCGGTGCGATGCCGGTTGTCAAGCCATTCGCCCATAGACCCGGAAGCGAGAAGCTGCCTGCCGAAAAAGAATACCGCTCCGACGACTGCTTGTGGCTCTTCAACACGATTCCGGCGTACGTGAAGGAAACGGGGGATATGGCGTTCTACGGCAAAGTGCTCCCGTACGCCGATAAGGGAGATGACACCGTGGTCGGTCATCTGCGGCGGGCTATTCAATTCAACCTTGATCGGTCCGGTTCGCATGGCTTCCCGTGCGGACTCTCGGCGGACTGGAACGATTGTCTGCAGCTTGGGCATGATGGAGAGACGACCTTTGTCGCCTTCCAGCTTCGTTATGCTCTGAAGGAATATACCGAGATTTGCAGCATGCTGAAGAAGACGGACGAGGTCGCCTGGGCTATGGGCTGTTTGACGGCACTCGACGAAAACCTCGAACGGCATGCCTGGGACGGAGAATGGTATCTTCGGGCATACCGCGCCGACGGTTTGAAATTCGGCTCGAAAGAAAACAACGAGGCCTCGATTTTTCTGGAGCCGCAGCCGTGGGCAGTCTACAGCGGGCATCTTACCGAGGAGCGCGCGGTAGGGTTGATGGACGTCGTCAATAAGCGCCTTTCGACCGAGTACGGCCTTATGCTCTGCGATCCCCCTGTAGAGAAAACCGACCCGAAGGTCATCAAGGCGGTCCTGTTCAATAAGGGAATGAAAGAGAACGGTTCGATCTTTTGCCACACGCAAGGCTGGGCGATCATTGCGGAGACGATGCTGGGAAGAGGAAACCGGGCCTACGAGTATTACAGGAAATTCATGCCTTCAGCGTACAACACGAAGGCGGAGGTCCGCGGCATCGAACCGTACGTCTATTGCCAATTCACCAACAGCAAATACAGTCCGCGTTACGGCGCGTCGCGCCTCCCGTGGCTGAGCGGCAGCGCTTCGTGGGCGTATTACACCGCCACACAGTACATTCTCGGCATCCAGCCTGGATACAACGGACTGAAGATCGACCCGTGCATCCCGTCCGATTGGAAGGAAATAAAAATCTCCCGAAAGTTCAGGAAGAAGAGCTTTTCCATCGTCATCAAGAACGGCAGCGGAGTCCAAAAAGGGGTAAAGGGGATGACGGTCAACGGGAAGGAGATCCAGGGGAGCTTCATTCCTATCGATCAGATGAAAGATTCGAACGAAGTGCTTGTCACGATGGGGAGGTGATCGGAAACAGGATCTTTTTCTTGAACGCGGTCCAGTCTAAAGGAAGGTTCTGCTGCTGTGTAGTTCATCTTTCAAGGTGAGCAGCTTCTTTCCTTCCAGGAGAAGGTTCTTCGCGTTGAAGGTCAACAGGAGGTCGGATCATGAAGAGACGAAATTTTCTTTTGGGACTTCCCGCAGCGACGGCGGCTTTGAGTTACTCGGGCGCACGCGGAGAAAACCGGAGTAGTCACCCGATCGGTGAAATATTTCCGGCAAATGACGCGCCGTTGGCAGAGAAAGTAAAACGGGCAATGCTCTCGCTGCAGCGGGCGACATGGGAACAAGGGGTGGCCATGCAGGCGATGCTGGAGGCGGGGGACTCGGACCTCGTCATCCTCATGGCCAAGGATGCCGTTTTGCGCCAGTCGCCGGACGGAAGGCTTGCGATGCTGGGAGAGGAATTTGCCTTAAGCGATGCCTGCTCTCCCGGCGAAGCGGTCTTGTGGGCTGCAAAAAAGACCGGGGATAAAACGTTGATGGGCGGGTTTGATAAATTGGTCGAGTATGTGATGACAAAAGCGCCACGGACGAAGGAAGGGATCATCTATCATTTCACGAATATCCCTCAGGTCTGGAGCGATATCATGTATATGCTTCCGCCGTTTCTGGCCGCGGCAGGAAAGTACGAAGAATCGGTGAAGCAGATCGACGGCGCTTATGGGCTTCTTTGGAACCCCGAAAAGAGACTTCTCTCCCACATGTGGGACTGCGAGAAACAAAGCTTTGTTCGGAAGGATTGCTGGGGTGTCGGAAACGGCTGGGCGGCAGCCGGCATCACCAGAGTGATTCGGGCTCTTCCCGGATCAATGCAATCGGAAAAGAAAAAAATGATCGGATATGCAAAAAATATTATCGATGGATGCTTAGCACACATCAGACGGGACGGCTTGTTCCATAACATCGTGGACGATCCCCGTTCATTTGTTGAAACCAATCTCGCCCAGATGCTTTCGTATTCCATCTATCGAGGAATTCAAGGGGGATGGATCGACAAGAGCTACTGCGAAAAGGCCGACACGATGCGCCTTGCTGCTCATTCGAAGGTTGACGACCTCGGACTTGTGCAGGGAGTATGCGGCTCGCCGGAATTTGACCATCCCGGCACCGCTACCGAGGGACAGGCATTCTTTCTCATGATGGAAACGGCGTACAACGAATTGAGCAGCGGCAAAGGTTAATCGTTCGATCAAGATTCTTCTCGATCTCAGCGTCCGTCTTCAGAACAAAGCGATCTCTTCCGGGGCGCGAGCTTTTCCCTCAAAAAGGATTTGCATTTCTCGCTCAATCTCGCTATGCTGTTGTAGCCAGCTCAATCGTTTCAAACAATCCTTAACGCAGCAAGCCTTGCATTACTTCCAGGTTATTGCCATGACTGATCCGCGTCGTGGAATATTCATTGGTTTGGATGAAGGAAACTTTTCCATCGGAGCAGAGGAGATGAAGCCATGAAGATCGACGCTACTTGGAGAAAACACGCATTCACCGCGGCCATCGTGCTGTTGTACGCCGTCTCATTGCACACACAGCCGAAATCACGACGCACGGATATTTCGGTCAAACAACTGGGGGTCGTCGGCAGCAACTCCGTCCGCATCAAGCGCGACCCGGTCTCGCATCGCCTGTACATCGTTCAAAATAACGGACTTATTCAGCGCGTCAATTTTGGAACCGGCGGCTCGGCGACGCTCACGACGGTGTATCAACCTTCCGTTGACAGCGTAAATGCCCCGCTAGGAATTACCTTCGGCCCTGACGGTACAATGTATCTCACCGGCAATGACTCCACCGGCGTCATTGGCACCGCTGTGGTCGTTAAGGGAGTTCCCGACTCGCTCGGAAGCGAGAATCGTACCTGGAGTGTTATCGCCCGCACTGTCGGATACAGGTACGGCAACATCTACAACCATCGGGTCAATGCGATTATCCTGAATCCTACCGGCGACTCGCTCTACATCAACAGCGGCGCGGCTACCGACCACGGTGAATTGCACAATGGCTTCCGGGAAGCCGGCCTCACATCGATCATCTGGAAATTGCCGATCAGCGGGCATGATATTTTATTGCAGGATGACCGGGAATGGCTCAGGTCCAACGGGTATCTCTTTGCCGAGGGAATTCGCAATACGTTCGACTTCGCGTACGCAGGGAACGGGGACCTGTTTGGTCCGGAGAATTCCGATGATCGCGACGACCCCGAAGAGCTCAATTGGCTTCGTGAAGGACATCATTACGGTTTTCCCTGGCGCATCGGCGGGGATAACACGCCCCAGCAATATACCCCGTACGATCCACACACGGACCCGCTGCTAAGTAAAAACGCCTGGGGAGGAGGAAATTTGTACGTCACCTACAGCGAAGACTCGACATACCCGGCACGGCCGGACAGCATCACATTCACCGAACCGATTCCAAACGCCGGTCCGGACGCAGACAAATTCCGCGATACGACGACCGGAGCGGTGAAGGACGCCCACCAGCTCGGCACGACGGATGCTACGTTCACGCCGCATCTTTCGATCGACGGCATCGTGTTCGACAAGGATTCGATCATCGCGGGCGATTTGAAAGGTAACGCGTTCGTCATCAGCTTTTCGAACAGCTCTCTCATCACGGCGCTGAACGATACCAGCCAGAATCTTATGGCAATTGCCCTGACGAAGAACGATACCGGTTACATCGCACACGTCACAAAGCTTGTAACAGGGTTCAATTCGCCGCTCGGCATCGAGATGGTAGGAGACACTCTGTATATTGTCGAAACTGGATTACAATACAGCAATAACTCTCCCAAATTATGGCAGGTGATTTTGCCGACAGGGACGGCGGCGGGTGTGGACGAAAAGCAGAACCATCCTTCGGCCTACGCGCTGAATCAGAATTACCCCAACCCCTTCAACCCGGCAACGGTCATCAGCTATCAATTAACGGCGAACAGTTTTGTTACGTTAAAGGTCTATGATGAGCTTGGAAGAGAAGTTGCTCGCCTTGTCAGCGAGACAGAGGGGGCCGGAAATCATTCCGTGCGATGGGATGCGGCGAATTTGTCGAGCGGAGTTTATTTCTACGAACTAAGCGCCGGAAATTTCCACGACGTGAAAAAAATGGTGCTGATGAAATGATCGGGGGATTGACGGAGGATGCTCAGCGCAACAGGAGCATCGTCTTTGTTTCATCGAAGCTCCCCGCTTGCAGCCGGTAAAAATACGTGCCGCTTGCAAGCCCGGAAGCGTTCCAACGGACTGAATACGCCCCCGCTTGCCGTTCATCATCGACCAGCCTGGCGATCTCCCTCCCCGTGAGGTCGTACACATTCAGTTTCACGAAACTGGTGGCTGTTAATTGATAGCTGATGATTGTTTCGGGGTTGAACGGATTAGGATAGTTCGCATTTAATCTGTGTGACTCCGGAAAAAGCGAACCGTGGTCGTGAACCTTCGTAGTCGCCGCCAGCCGGATTCTATAAAGGCTGCTTCCCGCCGTGATATACAGTGTCTTTCTGTCCGCATCTCCCCAGTTGCAGTTCGAAGGCGTTTCCATGACGATCCTGTCCAGGTAAACTCCCGCCGGAGATACGACCCACACGCCGCTCGGCCCGCTGCAGTAGATGTTCCCATCGCGGTCGACTTTCATTCCATCAACGTACCCCGATAACGGCGTCGTATAGAATAATTTCTTGTTGGCGAGCGAGTCCCCCGCGACATCCCAGACGTAGATCTTGTGCTGTGCCGATTCGTTGACGTAGAGCTTGCTTTCGTCGGGGGAGAAACAAATTCCGTTCGGTTTGTCGAGAGAACTATCTAACAACGATAATACGCCCGACGGACTGATCCTGTAAATTCCTTTGAACGTCAATTCAGCTTTTTCGCCCGGAGGGATGTTGAAGTCCGGGTCGGTAAAGTAGATGGAGCTGTCGGACTTTACGACGACATCGTTGGGGCTGTTGAACCTTTTCCCGTCGTACGTTGAAACGAGAGGAGTGATCGTTCCATTGGCTTCCCGGCGCGAGACGCGGCGCAATCCCATCTGTGTCAGGATGATTCGTCCCCGGAGGTCGAGGGTCATGCCGTTCGAGCTGTCGGATGGGTTCATGAAAACCGTCAGCGTGCTGTCGGCGGGGGAGAATCGGTAGATTTTATTTCCTGCGATATCGCTCAATAACAATCCGAGCGAGTCGATCCACACCGGCCCTTCGGGCTGCAGAAAGCCTGTTGCAACTTTTTCCAGCTTTGCTTCTGGAGGGATGGGGGATTGGGCCATGACTCCAATGATCAACAGGAATTGAAGGAACAGCATGCAACGGAAGCGGTGCCTGAGATTCGGTATCATGGTCATTGTCCGGTCAAAAAAAGTGATCACGAAATGAATGCCCTCTCATATTGGGCGATCATCCTTTCCATCATATCGTTCGTTTCCTTCTTGATGATCTGCCGCGACGGGTCTGCTTCGAACCAGTCAATGGTCCGCTTGATTCCCTGTCGGAAGGGAATGGTCGCCGTAAATCCGGGGACAAACCGCTTGATCTTGCTGTTGTCGAAAATCACGCTCGTCGCTTTGTCTCCGATAAGGCTTCCGCGAAATTCCTCGTCGCAAGAAGCCAGAAAGTCCGACGCCATGTGAACGATATGCGCCTCCCGTCCGACCGCTTCGGCGACCGCCTGATGGATCTGATCCCATGTCAGGATCTCGTCGGATGTGATGTGGAATGCATGTCCGATGGACTGCTGGTGGGCGAGAAGACCGACGAATCCCTTGGCGAAATCTTCCGCATGAGTGACGGTCCATAGAGAAGAACCGTCCCCGTGGACAATGATCTTCTTCCCTTTCTTGATCCTGTCGACCGTCGTGTATTCGGTCCATCCTCCGACCGGAACCGGAATGACGGTATCGTATGTCAGCGAGGGACGAACGATCGTCACAGGGAAGCTTTCGCTTCTGTACAAAGACATGAGCTTTTCTTCGCAGGCAATTTTATTCCGCGAGTATTCCCAGAACGGATTCGCCAGCGGCGTCGATTCGGTGACGAAGGGGGAGGCGGCGGGTCTTTGGTAGGCCGACGCAGAACTGATGAAAACGAATTGCTTCGTTTTCCCCTTGAACAGCTCGAAATCTCGTTGGATATCGCTCACCGTATATGCGATCCAATCGACCACGGAATCCCACGCATGGTCCGTGAGGATTGATCGCATTTCGTCCGGCTTCGAAATATCGCCGATGAGCACTTTGGCCCCCGGCACGGCAGTCCCTCTTTTTCCTCTATTAAGTAAATAGAGATCGATGCCGCATGCGACTGCAAGCCTGCTTACGGAAGTGCTGATATTCCCCGTTCCGCCAATAAATAACACCTTCATAAAAATCAATTAAGTTTTGTGTTTGAATAATGAAAAATAACGGTTGGGCCTAATCTCTCATGGAACCCGTATTTGCCTCCGTTATTGTTCGGTCAGTTACTTTTATACTTTTCCCTTTGCCAATCCATTCTTTGTCAGGTACGCGTAACTCTTCTGCATACCGTCAAAGATATTCCCTGCATACTCGTCGAATTCGACGATCATCCACTGAATATTTTTTCCTCCTGCCCTGACAATGGCAGGGAAATCCAGGGTGCCGCTTCCCGCCGGAACGTGCGCATACATTGTGGGACCTTTGACTGCCGGTCCGTCTTTGATGTGGAGGAACGGGGCGCGCTTCCCGAAATCGTGCACCGCTTTTGCAGGGTCGACACCGCCGGTCTTCGCCCAATAAGTGTCGATCTCAAAGAAGACGTCGGGAGACAGGTGCTCCAAAAAATAATAGAACGGGACGATCCCGTCTGATTTTTCCCATTCCCACCAATGATTGTGGAGCCCGAAATTCAGCCCTTTCTTCTTGAAGTATGCGCCTGTCTCGTTGTAGAAATCGGCTTTCTTTTTCGTGATGTCGACGGTCTTAAAAATTTCGGCCACCTGTTTCATCAAGTCGTCGCTGTGCGGCGAGAGCCCCGCCGGCCATCCGGGATAGACCACGTTTTTGCACCCGTATGCCTCTGCGGCTTTAAGAATATTTTCCCGTTCGTCGCCGACGGGCAGGGCTGTGTGCATGCTGAACACCTGCAGCCCGCATTCCTTGAACACCTTTGCCGCCTGTTCGAGCGTGACATTTGAAGGGAGAGGATACGCTTCCACGCCGATGTATCCCATGTCGGCTACTTTGCGGACAGAGCCGGCGAAGTCCTTTTCCAGTTCATAACGGATCGTGTAAAGCTGGAATCCGATGTTGGCCACGTACTTCTTTTCATCAGCGAAGCTGAATTTCGTCAGGGCGAGCGTGCCGGCGCCCAGCCCGAGAAGCTTGATGAATTCTTTTCGTGTGTAGTTGGACTGTGTCATCGCGTTCTCCTTTATTTGAATGGCTAGCGCAATTTTCTGATTTCGGCGGTCTTCTCTTCACGGCGCATCATTGCGGAATCTTCCCGTGCAGCGCTTGCTTGAAGAACTCTCCGCTTTCGGTGAGCTTGAACGGTTCCCACGATTGCACGAGTCTCGGATACCATTCGGTATCGAAGACCCATCCCATCCAGCTCATCCCCCGTGACTCAAGATAATGAATGATCTCTTTTCCATACTCGCCGTTCTCCGCCATTCCCTCTCCCCCTAAAACGAAACCGAATTCCGTTGCCACGACGGGGTACGTACCTGCGGCGAACCCGAAATCTTCATCCCATTTCGGTACGTACGGCTTCGAGCGCTTGTGGGGATACGGGTGTGTCACGTAGCCGATCCCTTCCGCTTCGATCGGTTCGACGTGCAGCGGCGTCAGGTCATACGCCCAATCGAATCCCGCCACAAGTGGGATCTTTTCCGTATCGTAGGCGCGGATGAGATGAATGATGTTTTCGTTGATCTTCTTCCATTCGCTCCATGACATGCTTCCGAGCTGCCCGTTGTAGAGCGTCGGTTCGTTGAAGAGTTCATAGAAGGCAATGGTATTGTTTCCTTTGAAGTGGACCGACATCGTGCGCCAGAACTCATACGTTTCTTTTTTTGTCGTCACGTATTCGGGGTCCTGAAACAACTCCATGCCGAGGTTGCCGATCGAGTGCCAGTCGAGGTCGATGTACATCCCGAGGTCGCTGCACCATTCTACGGCCTGGTCGAGGAGCAGAAGATACTTTTCCGGTGTGCGCATGCGCCAGGCGGCCGGATGGACCGGAATTCGTACGATCATCGCTCCGTAGTCCTTGAGCTTCAGGAAAAGGTCTTTGTTCCAGCGTCCCTGCTGGTCGAGCTTGTCCGGGTCCGCGATGGCGATGCCGCGGAAGAGTACGGTATCTCCGTTCGCGTTAACAAACCTGTTCCCGCGCACACGAATGAGAGGGAGCTTTTTCGCATTCGGGTCGTTGAACGGTCTGTTGACGTCGCGCGTGTTCAGCCAGTCGTAATACATACTCTTCTCTTTTGGCGGCTGAGCATTCCCGGCCGCCGGGCAGAGAAGGACGAATGAGACGACGAATAATACAGCAATATTTTTCATAGTGGTGCCGATCAAGGTAATGATGAAAGTGAATCCAAGAACTTCTTTGCCAAGATCCTGCCGGTTTCTCAGATCAGGATTTCCTCAGTGTGATGTGTCACTGCGGCGTCAGCCTGACAACGAGAACATCATGCGACGCCAGATCGGACGACGTATTCTTTTTTGTGTCGCCGAGTGCTTTCTTCTGCCAAAGGTCGCGAATGTTGTAAACGGTTTCGTTGGTGTTCATCGTTCTTTTCGACAGGTCGTCAGCGATGACATTTTTTGACCAGTCGAAATCGAGTTTTCGAGCCGTTTTGGAACGATTGAGGAAGCAAACTGCCCAATCGCCGTGCGCAAGCGGTTTCACCCAGATTTCGATGCTGTCCCTCGTGTCGTAGCGGTATCCCTGAACGCCGAGGGAGTCCTGGTCGATGTCGAGGACTTCGCGGTTGGTGAGGATTTCGTTCGTCTCTCTGCTCATCGCGCGCAGGTCGTTGCCGGCGATAAGAGGTGCGGCCATCATACACCAGAGAGAGAAGTGCGACCGGTCTTCGCTGACCGACATGCCGTTTCCGACTTCGAGCATGTCGGGGTCGTTCCAATGTCCGGGCCCGGCATACTTTCGGATGTCCTTGCGCATCTCGGGGATCTTCATCACTCCCCACGCCGTCCAGGTGCCGTGATGATCGTCCGTGCAGTCGAAGCAATTTGTGATGTCGCCGGTGATCCTCCAAAGATGGCCGACGTCCTTCGCCCACTCCCACGATTTTGTGTCCCCCCATTCGCACAGGCTGAAGACGATCGGCCTTCCCGCGGCATAGAGCGCGTTCCTCATTGTAGTGTACGCCCCGATGGAGTTCAATCCGTCGGTGTTGCACCAGTCATACTTCAAATAATCGACTCCCCATTTTGCGTACGTGAGAGCGTCCTGGTATTCGCGGCCACGGCTGCCAGTTCTTCCGGCGCACGTCTTGTCGCCGGCGCAGGAGTAGAGGCCGAACTTCAGTCCTTTCGAATGGACGTAATCGGCGAGCGCTTTCATGCCGGAGGGGAAGCGCTCCGGATCGGGGAAGACGAAGCCGAGGCTGTCGCGTCCCCCGTGCCAGCAGTCGTCGATGACGATGTACTGATAGCCGGCGTCCCTCATTCCGCTGGAGACCATGGCATCGGCCATGTCACGGATCATCTTTTCATCCACGTTGCATCCGAACCTGTTCCAGCTGTTCCATCCCATCGGCGGAGTGAGCGCCAGGTTCTGAAATTTCTGACCATATGAGGCCGTAGCAATTATGAGAATGAGGAAGGCGGCGACTTTCGTTGATGTTCTCATAGGCCATTCGCTTTTGCTGTTTTGTAGTGAACGTTCGGCAAACCCCGTAGTATCGCGGCGCTCTGTTCCGGGGTGATATCCCGTTGCGGTTCGGCGAGCATCTCGTATCCGACCATGAATTTTTTCACGGTCGCCGAGCGGAGGAGGGGGGGATAAAAATGCATGTGAAAATGCCATTCGTCGTGTTTCTTCCCGTCCGTGGGCGCCTGATGCATCCCGGCCGAATAGGGGAACGAGATTTTGAACATATTGTCGTACTTGCTCGTGATCGTTTTTAATGCGTTGGCGAAATCCTTTTTTTCTTTTTCGGAAAAGCGGAGGATGTTCGCTATTTTCCGTTTCGGCACGATCATCGTTTCGTAGGGCCAGACCGCCCAGAACGGCACAAGCACCGTGAAGGTTCCGTTGTCGTAGACGATCCTCTCTTTCAGGCGAAGCTCTAGCGTACAATAATCGGCGAGGAGACTTTTTTTCTTTTTCGCGTAGTACCGCTTGAATTGCTGGAGCTCTTTCGCGGCCTCGCGAGGGATGCTTTCCTGCGCCCAGATCTGCCCGTGCGGATGGGGATTGCTGTTCCCCATCATCGAGCCCTTGTTCTCGAAGATCTGCACATGGTTGATGTGCCGCTCGGCGCCGAGCGATCTGAATTCGTCCTGCCATACCGTAACGACCTTCGCGATTTCCCGTTCGTCCATCTCGGCAAGCGTCAGATCGTGCCGGGGAGAAAAATTGACGACACGGCAGATCCCTCTTTCCGTTGTTGCCATCAAGAGGCCGCCGATGTTTCGCTGCAGAGGAGGCGTATCGGCTAAGAGCGCCGAAAAATCGTTGGTGAAAACGTACGTGTCCTTGTAATGGGGATTCGTCTCGCCGTTTGCCCGCTTATTGCCGGGACATAAATAACATTGCGGGTCATACGCGGGACGCGCCTCTCCTCCGGTCGCGGAGATCTCTCCTTGCCATGGACGCTGTGTCCGATGGGGGGATACGAGGATCCATTCACCGGTGAGAATATTTTTTCGCCGGTGAGGATGCTTCGCCGATTCGGTGTCTTTCGCTTTCATGATCGTTGAGAATACTGATTCCGGGATTTGTTCTGCGCCGTTCCCCGCCGGTTATGCGGACGGTGTTCGGGTCTTCAAATAGAGCGTCCCGCCGAAGAGGATCATCAGCGCTCCCCACCAGACGTCGGGATGGATTTCCGCCAGCACGGTTTTGACTGCCGGCGGGCTGATGAGATGATAGATTCCGCTCAATAAAATGAGGGTTCCCATGACCAGCAGGATCAATCCGACAAAATACCAGATCGGTTTCATTTGAGGTTCAGGCATGACAATTCTCCTTTATCACCAGAATAGGACGTTTAACACGATAAGGACGATAAGCGAAATCAGGGCATAAAACTCGGGCCGTTTTGTGAACGGGAGATGTTTATCGAAGTTCTCCTCCGTCAGTCCCTTGACGAGCCCGACCAGCTCTTCTTTCGGTCTCTTTTTTGTGAATAGGCTGACGCCGACCGTGACCGCCGCACAGATGACCCATGCCCACCAGGCGCGCCAGAAATTCGCCGCCATGTCGCTCTGCACGCTTGAAAGGGTGAGGTAGCTTTCCGAGAACCAGTGGAACTTCACCGCGAGATACATGAGAAAGGAGGACGACATGCCGGAGACCAATCCCCAGAAAGCTCCCGCCGGGGTGATCCACCAGATGAACATGCCGAGGAGCATCGTGGCAAAGAGCGGCGCGTTGACCCACGAAAAAATTGCCTGCATATAATCCATGATACTCGGAAAGCTTTTCGCCCAGTACGCCGTGATCAAAGAAATGATGACGCCGACGATGGTCGAAACGCGTCCCATCCATAGGAGATGGGCATCGGAGGCATTTTTGTTGAGCACCGATTTGTAAATGTCGTAGGTCCACACCGTATTGAAGGCGCTCACGTTTCCCGCCTGGCCGGCCATGAAACCGGCGAGCAATGCGGTGACGCCGAGTCCAACGAGCCCTGCCGGATAGTAGCGCGCGATCAGCAATGGAAGGGCCGAGTCATAATTGACCTGCCCGCCGTCCTGCAGCAATTTGAAGCCGCTGTGCGGATCGATCGATAATGCGATGGCGATGAGTCCGGTGAGGATGACGATGAACGGCAGCGCCATCTTAAAGAACGATGCCAAGATCGGCGTCAAGCGTGCAGTGCGCAGGTCCTTTGCAGAAAAAGCGCGCTGCACCACCAGGAAGTCGGTCGTCCAATAGCCGAACGACAGGACGAATCCCAATCCCAGAACGATGCCCCCCCAACTGATGAACATTCCATTCTGCGTCGGGTCGGCCGACGTCGACCAGAGCGTGGTGAAAGAGACGTGCGCGCTGTACGCGTTGATCCTCGCCATGATCTCTTTTAGGCTTCCGATCTCGATAATGCCGAGGATCGAGACGAGGAAGAGTCCGAACCAGATCAGGAAGAATTGAATGATCTCGGTGAAGATCGCCGACATCAGTCCGCTGAGCGACACATAGGCTGCCACGGTGACGGCCGATGCCCACATGCTCACATCCCAATTCCAGCCGAGGAAGGTGTGAAGGACAAGCGCCATCGCGTAGAGGTTGATGCCCGACACGAGGAGCGTCATGATGGCAAACGCGATGCCGTTGAGCACGCGGGTCTTTTCGTCGAAGCGGAGCTTCAGGTAGCCGGGGACGGAATTGATCTTGCTGCTGTAATAGAAGGGCATCATGTAAACGCCGAGGAAGAGCATTGCCGGGATGGCGCCGATCCAGTAAAAGTGCGCGACATACATGCCGTACTTGAAGGTATTGCCGGTCATCCCGAGCAACTCGAGAGCGCCGAGGTTCGCCGACAGAAATGCAAGCCCGGCGACCCAGACGGAATTTTTTCTTCCGGCAAGGAAAAAATCCTCCTGGCTGCGGGTATACTTCCGGAGATACATTCCGATCCCCAGAACGAAACCGAAATAAATGATGATGATCACCCAATCGATGAACGACAGTCCGATTGCTTCCATGTGTTATTCCTTGTCGATGTTGTTGTCGTAGCCTCTGTTGGAATTGGAGAATCAAAACGCTTCATTGCCGCTGTGTCGTGAATGACGAGCGCGCTACTGAACGCTGCCGTACGAGATCTCAATCCTCGCCAACGCGACGCCGTTGGCAAGATCGATCTTTATGAACCGGTCTTCCGGAGGAATATTTCGGAGGATGTAACGTCCAGCGGCGTAAAATCCATAATGATTGGAATACGGTTCATAGACTTCTTTGCTCGCTGCGGCCGGCGAGAAATTTTCCGCGGTTGCCCCGGCGGAAAATTCGATCGTGCTGTCACGCGTGGCGGTCGTATAGAACACATCAAGATACAAAGAATCGATGCGTTCAGGCAACCTGTAAATGATAAAATCGCCGTCATGACCTTGAACGAGACTCGGATCCTCCTTGCTTCTGATCGTCCCCCCGCCGCGAAGAAATTTCAAATCGCCGCTTCTTGCATAGAAGTTTGCATCGTTCTCGAATTCATCGATCATCATCCGGTTCGATGCAACGACGGCGTTGGTCGGCTCGGATGGCTCGGACACCCCCGATGTATTTTTTGCGATGAACCGGTAGACGTATTTTTTGCCTAGTTCGACCGAATTGTCGGAATAAAGTGGACGATACCCGATATTGGCATCGCTCGCATTTGAATCAATCACATCCCATTGCCACCAAAAGATCCGTCCGGTGGGCCTTCGCTCTATAATATACGATGTTGCCCCCGTCGAACCTTGCCAGGAAATCCTGTATGGGGATTCGATTGGAAGGGGCGTTGGAAGCAAAGGGGGCGGAAGCGGCGGCTCGGGGAGGCCATTGATCTTGTATGCTTTTTCTCTCATCAGATTGATGACGTCGATCTCTTCTCCATGCGCGCCATAGCCGAAACCAGGCCAGCGGTACGAAAAACCATGATAGTAAAAACCTCCGTCGCGGTTGTGCTGCCGCATATCCCAGATCATTATGCCGGCAATTCCGGAAGAGATCACCGTATCGAGCACGCACCTGATGCTGTCGATGGGCAGAGAACCAAACTCGCCGATGAAGTACGGCTTTTTCCCTTTGGCTTTTTCTCTCGCGCTGAGGATGAGCGGGATCATCTGGTATGCGGGAACGTAATGATGCGTCGAGACCACATCAATGTTCGGGTCTGCAAGTGCCGAGTCGCTCACGGACTTGCTGTGCGTCCCTTCGAGGACGAGATGATTTTTGTCGAGGCTTTTGATGTACGCGGCGATCGTGCGGGTCCACTCATAGGTGGTCGGTTCAAGCTCGTTCCCCGTTTCCCATCCAAGTATTGCTTTGTCTTCTTTAAAAGGAACGCCGGTGCAGGTATTGACCCGGTTGACGATGTGCTCGACCGTTTTTTTGAAGTCGGAGATCAGAAGAGAATCGGTCCAGAACTCCTCGCTCTTCTTCCCGCGGAAGGCCGCATACTCCTTCGGCCCGCCCCACCACCACCAGTTGTCGACCAGCGGAATGATCACGCGTATCCCGGTTTCGTTGGCGACCTGAAGGACTTTGTCGTACGCCTTAAACGCCTCTTCGTTGAACATCCCCGGCCCGTCAACATGGCGGATCAGGTCCGGAGGGTCCTTTTCTTTTCGGACCGAGATCACGTACATCCGGGTCACTTTTCCGCCGGCTTGCATGATCGCCTGAAGAGCGTCCCGTATTTCGAACTCGTCTGCGACGCGCCACGGATTTGGGTCGGTGAATTGCTGGTTGTCTTCAATGTAATGGAGGTTGGGGAGATTATAGGAGACAAACCGGAGTTCATGATCTCCGTCCATGAGCTTGTCTCCTTTGGTTGTGACGAAGTTCTGAAACTGAGCGTGGAGTGGGGGAGGAACAGCGAGCAAAAAGAGTGCGGCGATTGTGAAACGAACCGTCATGCGATTTGCCCTCTTTTCATCCATCGAGGCACCATGGCATCAGCGTGAGCGGATTTCGATGCGGCTGATCTGAACCCCCTCTTCCAGCATGATCTTGATGTACTTTGTCCCGTCCGGAAATTCCGTTCCCGCAAGCGTCACGGCATCGAAGTATCCGTAATCGTTCTGTCCGTAAAGAAATACTTCTTTGCGTGTGGCAAGATCCGCGAACGTTTCCAGATCTTTTGAGGCGAGTACTTCGACCTTCTTTGTTGTGTCTGCGACAAAATAATCCACCAGAACACTTGCCGCTTTACCTTCCAGCGTATAGATAATATAGCTTCCGTTATTTCCGGCCAGCCGGCTCCGGTCTTCTTTCGCGCGCCGGATATCTTCCAGCGTCAATAGCTTCAACGCGCCGTCTTTTTGGAATACCTTGTCGAAATTCTCCATCTCATCAACGATCGTTTTGTAGACTGCCTCGACCGGGCCGACAACGTTGGAGTAACCGGATTCCCCGGTTTCATTTTTTGCCTTCACCCTGTATGAATATTTCTTTCCGATCTCTGCCGACCCGTCGGAGAAGAGGGGACGGTATTGGTACCGGGATTCATCGACGTTGGCGGCGGCGACAGTCCATGACGTGTCGCTTTCTTCTTTTCGCTCGACCGTATACGATCCGGCGCCGGTCGACCCCTCCCATGAGATTTCCGCGACGTCGTTGATGTCGAGCAAGTGGGGAGGGGCGGGAACCGGAAGCCGCTCCGCCGTCGTGCCGTCGATCTGATGCGCCTTTTCGCGCAAAAGAGTGAGGACGTTCCGCTCGTCGTAAAAGTCGCCGGAAGAAAATCCCGGCCACCGGTACGCCTCGTAATTCTGGTATTCGTAATGGCTGTAAAATCCCCCGTCGCGGTTCCTGAACCGGAGGCTCCAGATCATCGCTCCCGAAAGCCCCTGGTTGATGACGGTGTCGGTGATCATGCGGATGTCTTCCGTCGGAACGAGTCCGTACTCGCCGACAAGGTACGGCTTCTTCCCTTTTGACATTTCCCGGTTTTTCACGATGTCATTGACGGCGGCCCTGGCGTCGTGATAATAATGAGTCGAGAGAATGTCGAGGTCCGGGTCGTTGAGCGCCTCTTCTGAAATTTCCCGCGCCAGAGTGCCTTCCATGACCAGGTGATTCTTATCGATGCTCTTGATGTATGCGGCGACGGTTTTCGTCCATGAGAACGGGGCGACAATCTCGTTGCCGGTTTCCCAAGCAAGAATAGCCTTGTCCTCGTTGTAGGGGATGCCGGTGACGGTGTTTTTGCGGTTGAGGACAAACTCGATCGTCTTCTCAAAGTCGCCGATCAGCTGCTGGTCGGTCCAGAACGCATCGCGCGCCTTCCCCCGGAACGCCGCGTACTCTTTCGGCCCTCCCCACCACAGCCAGTTGTCGACGAACGGGACGATGAGCCTGACGCCGAGCTCGTTCGCTATAGAAAGAACCTTGTCGAATGTCTTGAATGCTTCCTCGTTGAATTTTCCCGGAGCCTCGACGTGGAAGACTTCGACCGTATCCCCTTCCTTCTTGACCGAAAAGACATACATGCGGACAACCTTTCCCCCCATTTGCTTTACCGCGGTGAGCGCATCGCGGATCTCGAATTCATCCGGCAGCCGCCATTGGTTGGTTCCGCCGAACGGAAGATAATCCTCGATATAGTGGAGGGTTGGGACGTCGAATGAAATGAATCGAAGCTCGGCATCGCCATCCATCAATTTGTCCTTCTTGACCGTAATAAAATTCTTGAACTGCGCGTGCGCAGCGAAGGCGCACAGAACGACAAGCAGGATGGGCCGAAAGAATTTGTTCACGATGCAACCGGGAATTTGTGAATAGGCAATTGCGCTTGCTGCATGAAGTTCAAATGTAATGCCATACATTGTAGATAATCCCTTCTGAAAATGCAAAAAAATAAATGCGCGGGCGGGGCATTTCTTATTATTTTGTGAAAGATTATCAAAATAATAGGACTGTGTTCGGGGCGTCGGCTGCGGACTCGAAGAAGCATACTTATTTGTCAAAAAATTCCGGCACGTCAATTGCACTCGTTTCACCCAAAAAGCTGGCAGGAGTATGGATCAAAAAGAAGAATTGGCAGGAGAGTTCGCTGATGCCCTAAGAAAGGGGATCGTGGACCGGTGGTATCCGCTCGTCGTCGACAAAGAGTGCGGCGGATACTTTACGAACGTCGCTTACAATTGGAAACTTCCTCCGGAACAGGAAAAAATGATCGTAACGCAGGCGAGGCATGTGTGGACGTTGTCGAAACTCGCCTCGTTCCTGAACGACCGGTCGTTCGAAACAATGGGGCTGCACGGCTACTATTCGCTGCGCATTCATATGTGGGACGCCGAGTACGGCGGGTTCTATCAGATCAGAAACCGCGTCGGCGGACTGTCGGACGTGAACGGATGGCGCGACGAGAAGCGGACGTACGGAAATGCATTCGGCATCTATGCGCTTGCGGCGCTGTATCGTCAAACAGGAAACAACGAGATATTGAACTTTGCCCAGGAGGCATTCCGATGGGTGGAGGAGCATGCCTACGACCCGAAAGGGGAGGGGTACTTCGAATTCCTGACCCGCGAGGGAAAACCGTTCGATTCAAGTTCGCAGTACAAAACGATCGCGTCCGACAGAAGCGAGCTCGGGTTCAAAGACCAGAACTCGTCGATCCATCTGCTCGAAGCGTACACGGAGCTGTACCATGTGTGGAAGTCTCCGCAACTGCGGATGCAGCTTGAACGGCTGCTCGTGCTGATACGCGACACGATGGTGTCGAAAGAAGGATCGCTGAGATTGTTCTTTCACCCGGATTGGTCGCCGGTGTCGTTCCGGGATGCGGCGGAGGATGTGCGCAAAGCGAATTTCGGGCTCGACCATGTTTCCTTCGGCCACGATTACGAAACGGCGTTCCTGATGCTCGAGGCGTCACACGCTCTGGGACTGAAGAACGACACGAGAACGCTGGCGGTTGCGAAGCGGATGCTCGACCATGCGATCCGCTTCGGCTTCGACGAGTCGGTCGGCGGGTTTTACGACGGAGGGTACTATTTCAAGGGAGAGACCGAATGCTCGATCGTCAAGGATTCAAAGAATTGGTGGGCGCAGGCGGAAGGGCTGAACGCGCTCCTGCTCTTCTCGAAAATTTTTCCCCAGGAGAAAAAATATGAGGACCACTTTCTGAAGCAGTGGAAATACGTTAGAACCTACATCATCGACCCGCAGAACGGCGATTGGTTCGAAGGGGGGATCGACAAAGAGCCGCATTTCAAGACCGGACCGAAAAGCCATATGTGGAAATGCACCTATCACACCGGGAGGGCGCTGATGAACTGCATCAACCTGCTCACCGGGGAGAATTCGGCGAAGAAGAAGGAGGTTGCCGAACTGGCACACGCCTGGCACGCCGTTGCTTCCTCGCAGCTTGCCGCGGTTCCCGCGTAGCGCTTCTTTCCGCTGAACCAAAATCATTTACCCCATAAAACACGAATGCCTTGGACCGATCCTGCATCAGGATAAGGACAAGGCATCTGTGTTGCGGAGAGCTACTTTTTCAGAATCTTCAGGTTCTTCGAGATCAAGTCGTACCGCTGCTTTACGCTCATGGCGCTCCGGTAGCCGTCCTCGGGCGTGTGGAAAACATAGTCGAGCAATCGATCGACGGTGGAGGTTGCGACATGCATCCGCGTGTCCGATGAGGCGTAGTAAATGAACACCTCGCCGTTGTCCCGTTTCACCCAGCCGTTGCTGAAGACGACATTCGAAACGTCGCCGACGCGCTCCATTCCTTCCGGCGCGATGAAATATCCCTGCGGACGTGCGATGACTTTTGACGGATCTTTAAGGTCGGTCAGGAATAAGTACAACACATAGCGCAGACCGGCAGCCGTGTTCCGGACGCCGTGTGCGAGCTGGAGCCACCCTTTGTCCGTTTTGATCGGCGCGGGGCCCAGGCCGTTCTTCACTTCTTTGATCGTATGATAGACCCGGTCGTCGACGATGATCTCGCTGCGGATCTCCGCGTTCTCGATCGAATCGGAAAGTCCCCAGCCGATGCCTCCTCCCGATCCCGTTTCGATGAACCCGTCTTGCGGCCTCGTGTAGAAGGCGTATTTTCCATGGACAAATTCGGGATGAAGGACAACGTTCCTTTGCTGCGGCGATTTCGTCTTAAGGTCGGCGAGCCGGTCCCACTTTTTGAAGTCTTTCGTACGGATGATCCCGCATTGCGCTGTTGCGGACGACAGATCCGTCCTCGGCGCGCTTGTGTCCTTGCGCTCCGTGCAGAACAATCCGTAGATCCATCCGTCCTCGTGCTTCACGACGCGCAGGTCGTAGACGTTCGTGTCGGGGTCCGACGTCTCGGGGAATGAGATCGGATAGTCCCAAAAACGGAAGCGGTCGATGCCGCTGGCCGATTCAACGACGGCAAAGAAGGATTTCCTGTCCACTCCTTCGACGCGGACGAAGAGGAGAATTTTTTTGCCGAGTTCGAACGCACCGGCATTGAACGTACCGTTCACGCCCAGCCGTTCCATCAAAGACGGGTTCGTCGCATAGTCCAAATCGTAACGCCAGAACAACGGTACGTGCTCTGCCGTCACGACCGGGTTGACGTACCGGTGGAAAATGCCGTTGCTCTTCTTTGCTTTCGCGTTCGGCTTTTTGACGAGCTTTTCATAGTCGCTCGTCAGCGTCGCTAATTTCCGGTTGAACTCTTGTCGTTTCATGGTAATTCCGGAGGAGAACTATTTTGAAAATGCAACCGACCCCTCGGCGGCGGACGGGACCGTCTGGCTTCCGTTCGTCGGCTTCATCTTTAACACTCGTTCGTCGAAATCGGCGGGGAGCGTCTCCTTGCTCAGGTCGTCCAGCTTATTCCACCAGTTGAATTTCAGGATCACCGACGTGATCGCGAAACTGGCGAGGACGCCGTACAGCAAGGTCATCTCGCGCGTGATCAGTGAGATGGGAACAAGTACGATCGAGGTCTGCCACACGACTCCGACAAGGACGTTGGTCATGTCGCGGACGAAGTTCGGGTTCGGTTCGAACGACGGATAGTATGCGCGCGCTTTTTTGATGATCGGTCCCCAGAATCCCCATGGGCGGATTTGCATGTAGAACCGCAGCAGCACCTCATCGGGTTCCGGTTTCGTCGCCAGGCTTCCGACAATGCACCCGACAAGCGAGACCGCGAAAACGTACGGGAAGGACATGATCGCCGGGATCGACGGGAACGCCGCCGGAATGATCATCGATGCCGCGATACCCGAGATCATCCCCCAGAAATATCCGTGTCCGTTCAGCCTCCACCAGTACCATTTGAGCACGTTCGATGCCGTGTAGCCGCCGTAGAGCGCGCTGACGATCCAGAGCGTCACCTGGTTGATGGATTCCACCATGAACCCGAAGGCAAAACCGATCAGCACGAAGGCGATGGTCGTAATATAGCTCAGGGTGACGTATCGCCCCTCGCTCGCGTGCGGGTTGATGAACCTTTTATAGATGTCGTTGACGACATACGCCGGCGCCGCATTGATGGTCGCGGCATAGTTGGACATGAACGCCGCCAGCAGACCAGCGAGCAGCAAGCCGACCAGGCCGACCGGAAGAATGCTTTTGATAATGTAGGGAAGGATCAGCTCGAAGTCGATATTTTGCCCCATCGACTTAAGCTCCGGCGAAAAGAATGCGAGCGCAAGAACCGTGATCCCGGAGATCATCGTATAGCGCGGGAACATGAGGACGAGGTTGACGAACCAGTTCATCTTCGCCGCTTCCTTCGGCGAACGTGTTGCGAGGACCCGCTGCATATCGTAGTTCGGCGCCGGACCGGCAGCGCTCTTCAGAATACCCTGGAAGACCACCATGATAAAGAAGAAGCCGAACATGCTGTAACCGTCCGCTTCGATTTTGGCGTTTACGGCGTCGATCAACCCCGTCCAATTCAAGCCGAGCGTCCAGCCGAAGAAAGGGGTCGTCCAGCCTTGAGGGATGAACTGGTGCAACTGCGCCGGCGTTACTGTCGTGATCGCAAGGATGCCGATCGCGAGCGATGCGACCGTGAGGACGATGAACTGGAGAAATTCCGTAATGACCACGCTGAACATTCCCCCTTTCACCGCATAGACCGCAGTGAACGACATGAGGATGACCGCATACATATCCGGCGAGACGTGCCACGGGAAGAAAATTGCTGCAAACTTTCCGATCCCCTTGAACGCGTATGCGATGAAGCCGATGACGCTGATGAGCGCAAAGATGACGACGCTGATGTGCGAAAGATTTGCGCCTTTGCTGCGGCCGAACCGCGTTTCGATCCACTGGGCGCCGGTCATCACCTTCGATTTGCGGAGCCAGATCGAAAGATACGCCATCAGGAAGATCTGGTTGAAAGTCGGCCAGATCCACGGCATCCACACGCTCTTGAACCCGTACACGAAGAGGACGTACACAAGCCACATCGTTCCGGTAATATCAAACATCCCGGAAGCGTCGGACACACCGAGAATCCACCAGGGGAGAGAATTCCCGCCAAGGAAATATGAGCTCATGCTTTTCTTTGCCCGCTGTGACACGTAAATTCCGAGCGTCATTGCAACGACAAAATAGGCAATGATGATGCCGATGTCGAGGGGGCTGATTGACATAAGAATTCGCTTTCTAATAAGATGAGATACTTTGCCTCAAAACTTTTAAGCATAAACGGTGCCATTTCTCTCCCCTCCTTTAGCGATTATTTAGCGAATTCGCGCGTTCGTCAAATTATCAGAGTGATAATGATTATGGAAATGATAAAGCGGCTCGAAGATTGATTTATCGGAAGCTTGCAGTTAAGGGGCCAATTGGCGAGATTGGCCTGGCAAAATTATTGCATACGCCCTCTCCTAGAATAATAACCGAGGAGTACCCGACCGATGAAACCATCCGCCCGAATATTAGGCCTTCTTGCAATACTCATTGTTGAATGCGCAGCCGCGCAGCATCAACCGCTCCAATTTTCTTCGATCTTTACCGACAGCATGGTGCTGCAGCAGCGGCACGACGTTGCCGTCTGGGGGACGGCTGCCGCCGGCAAACGAGTCTCGCTCAAGGCTTCATGGAACGCTGGCGCTTCCGCCGTGGCGGACAGCAGCGGGTCGTGGTCCCTTCATTTGAGGACAGTGAAAGCCGGCGGGCCGTACGAAATCACCGCGTCGGACGGCGACACGAGCGTGACGCTCCATGACGTGCTTCTGGGAGAAGTATGGCTCTGCTCGGGGCAGTCGAACATGGAAATGCCTCTCGAAGGCTGGCGGCCACAGAATCCGATCATGAATTCGGACAGCGAGATCGCGCACGCAAACTATCCGAACATCCGTCTCTTCGGGATGAAACGGGGGTACGCGATCGAACCCGAAACATCGTGCGACGGACGGTGGACGGAATGCACGCCGCAGAACGCGCGGCTCTTCAGTGCCGCCGGGTATTTCTTCGCGAGAACATTGCACGAGAAATTGAACGTGCCGATCGGGATGATCCATGCGAGCTGGGGAGGGACGGCCATCGAATCGTGGATCGGCAAGAAAGCCCTCACGACGGTCGGCGCTTACGATTCCGTTCTCAAAAAGATGGAAGAAGGACGCGACAGCATTCTTGTGCTCAACAAGTGGGTAACCGGGCATCCGGTCATTAAGCTCGCCGGACGCAAGCAGGAAAGCCGCTGGCTGAACCTCGACTTCGACGACAGCGCTTGCGCTTCCAAAAGTTTCAACGATTCGCTTTGGAAGGAGATGACGCTTCCAACCGTCTGGGAACGGACGGAAGTTGGGGAATTTGACGGAGCGGTCTGGTTCAGGAAGCAGGTTATTCTTCCGTCCGGCTGGAAAGGAAGAGACCTCGTGCTCAGCCTCGGCCCCATCGACGATATGGATGAAACGTTCGTTAACGGCGTTCCTGTCGGCAGCCATCTCACCGAAGGGATGTGGGAGGAGCCGCGAATCTATCCGCTGCCGGGGAGCGTCGTGAAAGATTCGGTCGTCGAAATTGCTGTGCGCGTTCTCGACTACGGGGGCAACGGCGGCATCTTCGGCAAGCCCGAAGAGATGGAGTTGAAGCGTACCGATACTGCGCTGGCAATTCCTTTGGCGGGGAAGTGGAAGTACCTGCCGGTGGCGGAATACCGCGGCAGCATTTTTTACGCCTTCGGATACAAGGGGCAGGAATATTTCCGGCGTCCGAAAGTGCCGATCGATTTTTCCGGGTACTCTCCGACGGCGCTCTTCAACGGAATGATCTCGCCGCTGGTGCCGTTCACTCTTAGCGGTGTGATCTGGTACCAGGGAGAATCGAACATCGGCCGCGCGGAGATGTACGCCAAGTTATTTCCGTTGATGATCGGCGAGTGGAGGGAGGTTTTCCGGTCGGAGAACCTTCCGTTCTATTTTGTCCAGATCGCGCCGTACAATTACGGGCCGGACGCCCATTCCGAACTCATTCGCGAAGCGCAGTTCAAATCCCTTTCCGTGAAGAACACTGCGATGGCAGTGACCCTCGACATCGGCGATTTCAACAGCATTCATCCGTCGGACAAACAGGATGTCGGCAAACGCCTCGCGCTGTGTGCGCTCGCGAATGCGTATCATCAGAAAAACATTGTCTGCTCCGGTCCCGTGTTTCAATCGATGAAAATAAAAAAAGACGTTGCGGTTTTGAAATTCGGAAACGTCGGCAAGGGATTAGTCGTGAAGGAAGATTCGAGCGGGAGCGGTTTTCAGATCGCGGGAGAAGATAAGCAGTTTAAGAATGCAAGAGTGAAGATCAAGGGATCGACCCTGCTGATCTCGGCTGACGGCGTGGCGCATCCCGTTGCCGTACGCTATGCTTTCACTAATACACCGGCGGCGACGCTCTACAACGTGGAAGGGCTTCCGGCATCATCCTTCAGGACAGACGACTGGAAATAAGCGGCTCATGGCCTGTTATATTACAATGATACACTTTATCAAAATAATAAACGCGGGCGTAAATACGACACATAGGTAATCTCCCTTTTTTGCATATTTATGCCATATATGAAGGTCAAAAGTATGGCATCATGTATGCAAGAACCATGATTTTAAGGAAAACTTCGTTCATGCCGAAAACAATACTTTGGTAAGCTGAATGAATGTGCTGAATATGCCCGCCGTACCGATTCAAGTATTACTTCAACTCTTTTCACGTTTTAGGCTGATGGTTCGCCGAATCTCAAGGTCGGTCAGATGGTTGCCGGAAAAAACCAATTGATGCCGGCAGAGCCTTGTGATCTTATGAACGCAAGTACGTTATCGTGAGTTGCAAATCAAAAAAGGGCTTGACAATCAAAAAAGTACAACCTAAATTTGCGCCAGGTGACCACGGTGTTCTCTTCCAAGTCTCCACCATCACATCGAGCTTTAATTCAAGTCTGAAGTTACCATACTACCCTCAGCGGCAACTAATTCATCGGAGAAGAAAAAATGTCTATTGAGACTTCTTACAATCGAATGAAACTGGCGTGTGCAGTTGCAGCATTGTTGTTGATCACCGCGTCAGCGTTTGCGCAGGGAACCGGAACGATCAACGGCCGGATTGTTGATAAGGACTCGCACGAAGCGCTCGTTGGGGCCAATGTGATCGTTGCGGGCACCAACCTCGGTGCGGCAGCCGACATCGACGGAAAGTTCACCATCCATACCGTCCCTGCGGGGAAAGTAACATTGAAGGTGTCGTACGTAGGATATAAACCGATCACGGTCGAGGTGACGCTCGCAGAAAATGGGACCGTGCAGCAGGAAATTTCGCTTGCGGCTGGTTCGGTGATTGGCGAAACGGTCGTTGTCACGGCACAGGCGCGCGGCCAGTTGTCTTCCATCAACCAGCAGTTGGCGTCGAGTACGCTGATCAATGTGGTGTCGGCAGAAAAGATGAAGGAATTGCCCGACGCGAATATCGCGGAATCCATCGGGAGACTTCCCGGGGTGTCGTTGCAACGTAATGCTGGCGAGGCCGATGCCGTTGTCGTGCGCGGCCTCTCACCGAAGTACAATAATATCACCATCGAAGGCGTCCCGATGGTCTCGACCAACTACGGCGACCGGAGCATAGATCTGAGTATACTTTCCGACGATCTGGTGCGGGGAGTGGAGCTTTCGAAGACCCTGCGTCCGGATATGGATGCCGACGCGTTAGGCGGGACGGTCAACCTTACATTAAAGACGGCGCAAGAAGGGTTCCATTATGATGTTCGCGGCAACGGGGGATATACAAAACTGGACAACTCATACAGCAACTACAAAGTAGCGGGGACGGTCGGCGACAGATTCTTGGATGACAACTCCCTCGGACTCCTGATTCAGGGCAACATCGAGGAGAAGAGGTTGCCGGCAAATCAATTTAACGCTACCTATGCGGCACCGCAGGGGCTAGTCCTTGCCAATGGCGATTCGATCTATAATCTTTCCACGCAAACAGCAACCGTTCAGCAAACAGATACAAAAAGGAATCGATACGGCGCGAGCGCGGTGCTAGATTATGTGTCTGATTTTTTTAGCGCGAAATTCTACAGCGTGTACGACCAGAAAAAAGACAGTACCTTGACCAGAAGCAACCAAACGACATTCTTATCCGGACAATTCTTCTCCCAGATTTTTGCCAACCAGACCAAGACCGAACAATGGTCGCATTCGGCGCAATTTTTATTCAAACTCGGGAAGACAGAATTGCCGCTGTCGTTTACGTATACGAAGGGGGATGTAAGTTCTCCGCTAGCCCAGCAGATTGATATCTATGGATTTGAGCCTACGGGATTTCCGGTCCTAAAGGTGCAACAAACAAACTTTGTTCAACCTTCCATCTTGATGAACTATAATGGAGTGCAGCAGCCCCAGTATTCTTTGCTTCAGGAGCCATGGATCATCAATACTTCTCTTTCGGACCAGGATTATGATGCAAAGGCTGACTGGAAAATACCGTTTAAGTTTTCAGACGAATTCTCCGGAACAATCACGGCAGGCGGAAAGTATCACAGCGTGACGCGTTCGAGCAATCGAGATCAATATGGGCTGTACATCCAGTATGGACAGGGAAAGGGGGCAAGGGACGATATGATTTCGTATCTCACCGCGCATTATCCCGGCTTTAGTACTGACCCTACCCTCCAAACGGGGATTGAGGCCAACAATTTTGTTGATCCGAACTATAAGGGTGGGTCGATCTTAGGATACGCAATAGGGCCTCAATATAACGTCGCTCAATTGGAGAGCATAAACAGTTACTTTTATGCGAATCGTGGACCGGGCACAGCGATTGATGAATATTTGATTTCAGGTGTCAATAGCTTCAATCAGGACTACTCGGACAAAGAACATACAGTTGCGGGTTATTTGATGGGTGAGTTTAACATCGGAACGAGCCTGACAGTTATTCCCGGAGCCCGGTTTCAGCAAGAGAATACCGATATCACATCCTATCATATCCTGGTTGATCCTCTGAGCCCGACAGGGATCGTGGGCTCGCCCTCGCCGAGTGAATCGAAGCGGAATAATCCGTATTGGTATCCTTCGGTCAACGTGAAGTATAAAGCGAGTGAGAAGGTTCAGTTATTGGCTGCGGTCTATCGAAGCGTCTCGCTGCCGAGCTTCATCGATATCGATCC
>DATJPT010000012.1 GCA_035506275.1 Bacteroidota bacterium | reverse complement strand
AATCTCACCTTCGGCACCAGAACGCAGGAACATCTGACGGAGTCGCAGGCGAGCTGGAGCTGGCGTGAGGTCGCAACCTCGGTCTTCGTCGTTGCCGTCATCCTCGGAGGATACCTGTATTTTACGGGATAAGAACGATGCCTCGGCGAGTGCAAAGGAAGAATGGTGTCTCGTCCTAAAAAAACTTTACAGATCTTAAATTAAGGGCAAAGGGGCTGCGGCTGTAACATGCAGCCCTTTTTTTGTTTTCCATCATCTGTGACGAGAGTATTTTCAGAAGCGCGCGTTTCCGCGGTTTCGGGGAGCACGTGGGCCGATCATTCTCAAGGATTTGAAGCTTCAGGACTCTTATCTAAAAGTCAGAGACTTAAAAAGAGCAACAGAATCAAGCAACGAACGCTTGGATCGTTTTTTGCCTCATTAAATTTTCGAGGTAAAAACCGGTCGGAGTCATCATCGTCGAGCGGCTTCTTTCAACGTGTTGCAGCCATTTCCGTCTCACCCGCCTTTTCATCAATGCTGCCGTTTGGCAACCTGCTCTCTCTCCAAATTATTCAACTGCGGTCAACCTAATCCGGCTCACGGCCTTCTTCCTTTTTTGATAACTTCCATTGACCCATACTAGATTTTTTTGAGACAAGTCAGTCCCCGGTGAATTGCAGATAAGAGGGAGAACGATCAGTTGCTCTAGTCGTCGCTGAATTGTATATTCACAGGAAGATGAGAATCGGAAAAGCAATTTGCGATTCGCCGGGTCTGTCCGTTGGCAGGCTGCCGGTCTCAATTCGTCCCACTAATCCGCCTACCCGTCCGAGGAGATACACTTATGCGCGTCATCAGGTCGTTCGTTAATGCGTCTGCCCCTTTCCTTTTTCTCACATTCCTCTCTTTCGGTCAACAAGCAACGCACGAGGTCAATGCCGCGAACACGCTCACCGAAAAGGAATTGAAAGAAGGCTGGAAGCTTTTGTTTGACGGAAAAAGCACCAGTGGCTGGCGCGGTGCATACCGCGATTCGTATCCTGAGAAGGGGTGGGAGGTGCGCGACGGCATGCTCATCGTCGAGGCTTCAGAAGGCCGCGAGGCGGCGAACGGCGGAGATATTGTGACCGTCGATGAATACAGCAGTTTTGATTTGAAGGTGGATTTCAAACTCACCGAAGGCGCCAACAGCGGAATCAAGTATTTTGTCACCGAAAAACAGAAAAAGAACCCTGGTTCAGCTATCGGCCTCGAATATCAGCTGCTCGATGATGCCAGGCATCCGGACGCAAAACTCGGCATTAACGGTAATCGGACACTCGCGTCGTTATACGACCTCTTTCCGGCCAGCAATAAGCATCCGAAGCCCATAGGTGACTGGAACACCGCCCGAATTCTCGTCAAGGGAATGCATGTGGAGCATTGGCTCAACGGGGTAAAGGTCCTCGAATACGAGCGCGGCGGAAAGGAATTCATGGCTCATAAAGCAGAAAGCAAATTCAAGGATATGCCGGATTTCGGCATCGCCGAGAAGGGACACATCCTGCTTCAGGATCACGGGAATCAGGTCTTCTTCCGCAACGTGAAGATCCGGGTTCTCCAATAAACAAGTGCTACATAATCTGAGGTTCTGACATGGCAAAAAAATCACGACGCGATTTCTTAGCGCTCGCCGGCGTCGGCGCACTGGCCGGATTCCTTTATGATGGAGCAATGCCCCGTGAGAAAATCACCAGAGAAAGCCATTCCTCTCCGGTCGCATTCACCCTCGGGATTGCTTCGTACTCCTTCCGCGCATTTCCGCTCGACCAGGCTATCGCAATGACAAAAAGGCTCGGGATCAAAAAGCTCGCCCTTAAGGATGTGCACATGCCTTTGACGAGCAGCGAAGACGAGATTCGACGAACAGTCGATATGATGAAAGCGGAAGGTATCGAGCTCTCATCGTGCGGAGTGGTCTACATGACCAACGAGGGGGAAGTCAATAATGCCTTCCGGTATGCAAAGGCTGCGGGGCTCTCGGTGATGGTGGGATGCCCGAGTGAATCCTTGCTGAAACTCGTCGAGCGCATGGTGAAGCAGACTGGCATCGCCCTCGCTATCCATAACCACGGTCCGACGGACAACCGGTATCCAAGTCCGGAGAGCGCATACCGCCTTATCGAGGGAATGGACAACAGAATGGGCCTCTGCATCGATGTCGGGCATACGCGGCGATTGGGACTGGATCCGGCCCATGAAGTTGAGAGATTCGCCGATCGTCTCCTCGATGTCCATATGAAAGATGTCAGTTCCGCAGATGCAGGCGGGAAAGAAGTAGAAATTGGCCGGGGGGTGATTGACATTCCAGAATTATTGTCCACCCTTGCCAGAGTCAAGTATTCGAACACGATTCACTTTGAGTATGAGAAAGATGAAAAAGACCCTCTTCCGGGTCTTGCGGAGTCCGTCGGCTATGTGCGTGGGATCATTGCAACGATGTAATCAAGGTTCACAAAGGAGAAAATAAATGAGAACGCGGCGCGAGTTTCTTCGGGACACTGCCATTGTCGCAGTCGGATTGGCGTCCGGCCTGAATGCGAAAAGTTATTCAAGGATCATTGGCGCAAATGATCGGGTGAATTTTGCCATCACCGGTTTACACGGCCGTGGGTACGCGCATCTTGAGTCGGTCGCAGCGAGCCGCAATGCAGCCATCAGCCACATCTGCGATGTCGATAGCAGGGAGCTCGACAAATTCTCTCTTGTTGTACAGAAGAAAATCGGCCATGTCCCGGACCAGGTCAAAGATTTCAGAAAGCTCCTTGACTCCAACGATGTCGATGCAGTCTCAATTGCGACGCCGGACCACTGGCATACACCAATGGCGATCATGGCCCTGCAGGCGGGGAAACACGTGTACGTCGAAAAGCCGTGCAGTCACAATCCGCGCGAAGGAGAGTTGCTGGTCCAGGCGCAGAAGAAGTATGGGCGGCTTGTGCAGATGGGAACTCAACAACGTTCATCGCCGCACACTATCGAAATCATTAACCGCATCAAGAATGGTCTTATCGGACGGCCATATTTTGGAAAGGCATGGTACGCGAACACGCGAACCTCCATCGGTGTCGGAAAACTCGTTCCCATACCGGATGAGTTGGACTGGCAGCTATGGCAGGGCCCGGCGCCCCGAAGGCCCTACAAAGACAACATCCATCCGTACAACTGGCATTGGTTCTGGAATTGGGGGACGGGTGAAGCGCTCAACAATGGTACGCACGAAGTCGACGTTTGCCGATGGGCGCTTGGCGTTGACTTTCCGAAGACGGTGACATCATCGGGAGGGCGGTATCACTTCAACGATGACTGGGAATTCTACGACACGCTGGTCACCAGCTTTGAATATGACGGAAAGATGATTTCGTGGGAAAGTCTCAGTTGTCAGGGGAAACGGTCCTACGGCAGGGATCGCGGAGCAGCCATCGAAGGAACGGAAGGTACGGCGATCATTGACAGGGAGGGATACGAAGTCTTCGGCCTGGATGACAAGAAGATCGACGAATTCAAGGTCGGGAACAAGAGCACGACCCAGGATCTCACGAGCGCGGACGCTATGACCGATGCTCATTTTCAGAATTTCATCAACGGTATTCGAACCGGCGAGAAATTGCATTCGCCCATTGAAGAGGCGTACATCAGCGTCACGACATTGCTCCTCTCGAACATCGCCTGGAAACTGAACCGGGCGCTAACCCTGGACGCGCAGACGGGGCATATTCTCAACGACACCAAAGCGATGGAAATGTGGGGACGCGAGTATGAAAAAGGATGGGAGCCGCGCATTTGAGAAGAGCAAATGGAACAGACCCTTCGAAAACTCCCCAAGTAATGTCATTCTGAGGAGCGCACCGACGAAGAATCCATGACACTGCAGTCTGGTGACCCGCAGAGGTGTTTATGATCGTTCATCCTACCATTACGGGCGCGCAGTGTCATTGATCCCTCGTCCCGGCAAAGTACGTCGGGGCTCATCATGACCATGAAAAGGGCGCTTGAAGGAAAACAATATGGGGGGAATGCGATAAGAAAATATTTTTTCTATTCGCTCGCCAGTCAAAATCGGGGAACGTTATGCGCGGGCGTGACGAATAATCTTCGAAAGAGAATCATTCAGCATAAAGATAAGAATATTCCCGGATTCACCAATCAATACCGGATATCGAGACTTGTGCACTTCGAAGAAGACGGCGATGCGTGCGATCCGATAGCGCGGAAAAGCAAATTAAGAGCTGGGTAAGGGAAATGAAAATCGCGTTGATCGAATCGGTCAATCCGGAATGGAACGAGATTCGGCTGCAGGTTGCTTCGATGCGGCCGTGCTCATCACAGGAGTTCCGAGTCATGGATTCTTCTCCCGCCACAAACCGGCGGGATCAGAATGACAATAGTGCCGCTGTGCTTCTTCAGAAGGGCATACTAAAGAGCTTTTGAAATAGCTTCCAGCACAACTAACACCCAATCCCCATGAAAAATTTGTTCGTTATCATTTTTCTGAGTTTTTCATTTTTAACGCATGCTGTCAGCAAAGAAGGGCGGAGCGTGACCGGCCAAGTTGAAGACACCGACCAAGTGGTCCACCGGCAGGAGGTATACAAGTCAGTCGACACCATCAAACTCACGATCGATATTTTCTATACGCATCGATCGTTTGAACGTGAGAATAATACTGCTATTGTCTTCTTTCATGGCGGCGGTTGGGCCTTTGGCGCCCCGAGCGAATTCTTTACAACGTGCGAACGATACGCGAGAATGGGGATCGTGACGTTCTCCGTAGACTACCGCCTGTCGATTGACCACGGTCAAACGCCGAATAAATTGATCAGTCCGATCGAATGTGTCATGGATGCCAGATCGGCCATGAGGTGGGTTCGGGAAAATGCAGGTAAATTCCATATTGGCAAAAATAAAATAGTTGCCGCCGGTCAGTCTGCGGGAGGCCACCTGGCATTATGCACAGCGATGATCGATGAGTACAATGAAAAATCAGATAACGTCAGCATCAGCTGCCGCCCGGATGCAATCCTGCTGTTTTCAGCATGCGTCAATACAGTAGAAGGCTGGTGCGATCGTTTGCTGGCTGACCGTCGGAATAAAATATGGAGCATTTCTCCAACCCATAACATAAAAGGAGGAATGCCTCCGATGATAGAGTTTCATGGCGAGTATGATGATCAGGTCCCTATCTGGACGGTCCAATTTTTTGACAGCGCAATGACCAAGGAAGGGAATTATTTTGAACAGCATACTTACAAGGGCATGAGGCACTATCTCGGAGAGGGAAACCAAAAATATGCACGCTACTTTGATGATGGGATCCTGAAGCTTGCAGATGATTTTCTCCGGAAATTTAATCTTCTGGATTGATGCGCCCTCGACTTTTTATTCAGCGATGCGAATGGACCTTGTAGCGATGGACCATCGCCTGTTCAAGGATCGTACGTGACAAAGGAACGAACAGTCAAATTCGGAATCGTCGGCTGTGGAATGATCAGTGAATTGCAGGCCGATGCCCTGACAAAAGTGCCCGGAGCGGAGATCACTGCCTTCTGCGACCGCACGCTCGCCGCGGCGGAAAGGCGGGTTTCTCAGTTTGGGGGGACAGCATACTCGGATCTCGACGAATTCCTGAAGAATCCCGAAATCGATGCAGTTTCAGTCTGCACCGCTTCCGGGGTTCATATGGAAGCGGCGATTGCCGCCGCCAAGGCGAAGAAACATCTCATCATCGAGAAACCCCTCGAGATCACCACAGACCGGGTCGACCGGATCATTGCCGCCTGCCGGGAGCATGGAGTCAAACTCGGCGCGATTTTCCCCCGAAGATTTTCGGAATCAAGCCTGGCGCTGAAGAACGCGATCGGCGCAGGGCGCTTCGGAACCATCGTCCTGGCAGACGTTTACATCAAATGGTATCGCACGCAGGAATATTATGCGTCGAGCGGGTGGCGAGGTACGTACCGTTACGATGGCGGGGGCGCTTTGATGAATCAGGGAATTCACGGCATCGACCTTCTTCAATGGCTTATGGGGGGAGTAGAGAAAGTGACGGCGTTTTCGGCTACAAGGGCTCACACCGGTATTGAAGTTGAAGATGTGGCTGTCGCCTCGCTTGTTTTTAAATCGGGCGCCTTGGGTGTTGTTGAAGGCACCACCGGATCCTGGCCGGGAACAACGCTGCGCATCGAAATCTCCGGCACCGACGGATTTGTGGTGATGGAAGACGAAAGCTTTCCGTCGTGGCAATTCCGCCATGATTTGCCCGATGACGAAGACATTCGTCATCGTTTTGCAAAACGTAGCGATGCGGCAGACGGCGGCGCTTCATCCCCGCGTGCGATCAAGAGCGAAGGACACCGACGCCAGTTTGTGGATTTTGTTTCCGCCATCCGCGAGAACCGTCCGCCGAGTATCGACGGCGCCGAAGGCCGGGCCGCAGTCGCGATCATATCAGCGATCTATCGATCTGCAAAAGAACAACAGGCCGTTCTTGTTGAGTAGTTTCCTTCCTCACCTCCAACGCCGGAAAAACTGACGGTGTAGAAAAGGACCAGGGATGGTTCGGAAGCTCACCGAAGACCGCCGGTGTTTTTGAAAGTGTAACTGCTTGTCGTTGGTCCGTCGTTTTTGCAGCCGCTGCAGGAGATGTCTTCGATTGATGGCCCTCGGACTTTGTCATGCCGGGCACGGACCGCAACCAAATAATCGCTGATGCGACTCTGCGCTAGCAACGAAGACATGCAGAAGAATTTATCCACTTGCTCTCCCCCACACCCCGGGGATCCCTTCTCCGCAGAATTTGCATTTCCCGTTCACGATGTCGTTTGAATGGATCACGAACCCTCTCCGCTCGACGATGATCTTCCCGCAGTTGTGACAGTATGTATTCTCCGCGGCGTGACCCGGAACGTTTCCGATATAGACGTAGTGCATTCCGGCCGCAAGCGCGTCGTTTCGCGCCTGCTCGAGCACTGAGACCGGCGTGGTGGGGAGCTGGGTGAGTTTGTAAAGCGGCGTGAAGCGGCTGAAATGGAGCGGAGTATCAGCGAAACCGTTGGCGACAAGCCAGCTGCTCATCTTTCGTATCGTGGGAAGGTCGTCGGTCCATTGCGGAACAACGAGGTTCGTGATCTCCAGCCATACTTTCTCCTCCTTCAACACTTTGAGCGCCTTCAGCACCGGTTTCAGAGTAGCCTGGTTCAGCCGCCAGTAAACGTCCTCGTCGAATCCTTTCAGGTCGATGTTCGCTGCGTCGATCCGCTTGCAGAGCAGGCGGAGCGGCTCCTCGTTGATATACCCGCTCGACTTCCAGACGTTCCTGATACCCTTCTGCCGGGCGAGAAGCGCTGTGTCGTACCCGTACTCATAGAAGGTGTTCGGCTCTGCGTATGTATAAGCGATCGATTCGCATCCGTTCCTGATGCACTCGTCAACGACCGCGGAGGGCATCAGGTCCACGTTGTCCGTCTCTTTCGGACTGAATTGTGATATCTGCCAGTTCTGGCAGTTCAGGCAGCGGAGATTGCAGCCGGCCGCGGCAATGGAGTATGCGTGCGTTGAAGGTAGGAAGTGAAAGAAAGGTTTCTTTTCGATCGGGTCGATGTGAACAGCGCATGGGTTCCCGTAGGCGATGGAATACATCGTGCCGGAATAGTTGACCCGGTTCCTGCATTTACCGGCGTCTCCATCCGCCAGTACACATCCATGCGGGCACTTGTGACAGAGAAGCCCCCCAGGAGTCTTTTCATAAAACATCGCCTCCTTGCTCCACTTCCATGGGCCCTCAACCGGAATCGACGATGCGATCCCGGAACCCAGCGCGCCGACGTAACCGTTCAATCTCTCAAACCCCAGCGCACATCCTCCGGCGGCGAGGAGCCCGCATTTGAGAAATTCCCGTTTGGTCATCATATGCAACGATCGATTCATATCTCTCACCTCTTCTTTCGAATTCACGGAATGCCGCCCTGACGGCTCCCGGGAAAATCTCTGAAAATTCTTAGCTTACAACGCCAGCCCCTAATTTTTGTATTCGAAGGATTGTCGCCAATGAACTCAGCAAGCTCACCGCGGCAACAACCGAACAGACTCTCGTGACGCCGACGAGAGGAACCAAAAAAGAGCTGACCGCAAGGGCTCCCAGCGCGGACCCGACGAGGTCAATACTGTAAAGATGCGATGCGATCGCGGCAGGAGAACTCTTCAGAAGCCGGGAGCCTACCGCGAATTCGGCGCCAACGCAAAATCCAAAGCAAAGGACGAAAACTCCGATCACCGCATGAACGGCATACGGGTCATCCGCAGCGTCCATCAGGGCTGTCAGTATTAGAGGCAATGAAATTGCCAGTGCGGCGATCCACACCTGGAGCAGGGCGAACCGGCGTAGGTCGGTTCCTCGCCCCATCTTCCCGGCTGCGAGCGCTCCCAGCGCCAACCCGCCCAGAAAGAGCGTGATGATCAACCCAGCAAGAAAATAAACGTATCCATACAGGATCTGGAACGCGATGAGCACGACAATTTCGACCGAGGCGGCGGCGAATCCGCCGGAAAAAATACCGAACGAGACCGTATTCATCCGCAGGGCAAAGAAGCCAAAGATGAGAATGGAGGCGATCATCGGCCACCAGAAATTCTCGCGAAATTGGCTCACCCAATACCCAAGCTCGCGGTAATAGGCGACCGGCGTGAAATCCTCGTTCATCGAAGCATGTTTGTCGATGGCGTCGAGGATCGTTGCGCTTCGTTGCCGCTGGAGTTCATCGTCCAGATAATCGCCGTTCACATAGGTGGTCGGAATTCCCCTCGAGCGGACCAACTGCGTGATCCGATAATCCAAGGAGTCGTCCGACGCCAGGAAGAAATCGCGCGAGCCGGGGATGATGAGGATGTTCTTGAACTCAGCAGCCAGGGTGCTGTAGAGCACGGAACGAATTTGCCTCGCTTCAGGGCTGAGGTAGTCTTCGGATGAGATGAGGCTCAGCGACAACACCGAGCCCTTGTTCATAGCCCGTCTCAGCTCACGGAAGAAACCGAGCGTATAGAATCGGTTCAACTGAGCCGTCGTAGGGTCGGGCTCCTGGATCAGGACCACGTCGTATTTCCCGCGCGCATGCTTCACATAAAGCCGGCCATCTTCAGGTATCACGTGCACTCTCGGGTCGTTCATCAGCATTCCGAATCTCTCTCCTGCGCGTACGATCCAGGGATTGATCTCCGCATCGTCCACCTGCTCGACGGGATATTTCAGGATCTCGGCGACCATTCCCGACATCCCTCCGGAGACCAACAGCACCCTCCTCGGGTGCGGATGCTGAAGCATCGCGTAATGGACCGCTTCCTCATTCGCGATCACCTCATTCGTCGAATACAAATGGATGTTGTTCTCGAAGAAATTCAGCTGATCTCCCTGGCGAGTCACGACAAGATTGCCGTACGGCGTATCCTTCTGAAGCAGGAGAACCTGACCGGGGAATTGAATTCGTCTGGTGAAATCGTCCAGGTTCAGCGCAGAGAGGAGGAGGGAGATGAGTACAATTCCAGCGGCCGCAAAAAAACGAGTGCTGCGTGTTCGGACGATCAGGAGCGTTGCGGCAACGGCATTGATCGCCGCAAGAAAAAACAGGCTCTGGAACGTTGAACAAATGAAGATAAGGATTCCGTTGAACAGCAGGCCCCCCGCGACACTGCCGGCGGACTCGAGAATATAGATCCTCCTGACGGCGTCGTCCCCCATCCTTTTCGATGCGGCCCCCACGAGGAGGGTAAAAAGAAATCCGGACACAAGACAATAGGGGAGTAGGGTCACAAACGCCGAAGCGGCGACTCCGTTCAGGCCCACGGCGCTTCCCGGAAGGAAGACAACATTTCTCAGAAGCCGGATCGCAAGGAGTGTCAGCGGCGGAAGGAGTCCGAGCAGGATGAGCAGCGTTGGGATCCGCGTTTCGCTCATCCCGGTTTTTCCTGCGTGCTTCCCCAAAGATGAGCCGATGCCGGTGATGACCATCCAGCTGGCAAGAAGCATCCCCATTACCAGCTCGTTTCCGTAAAAAGCAGAGAGAAATTCCCGGAGGAGAATGATCTGGGTTGCGATAGTGGTGGAACCGAGCGCCGCCGCCGCTCCCGCCAAGGGGGCATCCATAGCCGAAAACCGCCGGGCGAAATCAGTTACATGCAAGCCAACCCTGGCCATAGTTTTCCCGCCTCTCACTCAGTTCACGGGCACGTCCTGCTCGCTGAAGACGATCGCCTGATAGACATAGAGCTCGGCGTCCTTCCATCCGTCCCATCCTAGGCCGGCCTTGTCCTGCGAGCAATGCCCGAGGAATTCTTCCTTCGACCATCCGGTCTCCGCGGCGACTTGCGGCAGGAACGTTCCGGAGCGCATCCCCTTTTTGATGTAGATGCCGTCACGTCCCAATTGGAATTCGTCGATCGAGCTGATCCGCCGCATCGGCGTCAGCGCCGAGATCTCGATCTCCAGCCCTCCGACTTCGGAGAGCTGCACGGGAGGGAATCGATAATCCTGTGTCGCGGATGCGACCGCCATCTGTTCGACGGTCTGGTAAAGAGGGAGGGAACTGTCGAACCGTCCCACGCATCCCCTGAGCTCCCCCTTTTTGCGCAGCGTGACGAACGTCCCTCCTTCCGCTTTAACGGATGCGGAGAGCCGCGATGAATCGATCTCGGGAAGGGTTCCGTCTTTGAGATACGTCAAAATCGTGTTGCGCGCAATCGCAAGGAGTGTTCTCTTGTCTGCGTCGTTGAATCTCTCCCCCTCATCATGCGGCCTCAGTGTGACGGCGATCGCGTTGTAACCGACCACCCGGCTCTTGTCGCCGGCCTCGGAGTCCCCCGAGTTCTTGTAGGCGATGCGCGCGTATCTGACATCTCCCATCTTTTCCGTCATGTCCAAAAGAGTGACGATGCACGACCATCCGCACATTGTGGTGAGCAGGTTCGGGATCCCCTTAGCCTCGTATTCTTCGGTCACCCGCATCAGGTAGGATGGGGAATTAGAGACAACCGCCTCGGCCGAGATGCTGTCCACTCTCACCGCATCTTCATAGGACGGGTAGTGGGAGAAATCGCTGCTGATGATGAAAAGATTTCTGGCGTTAAAGAAGGGGCGGAGTGCCCCGGCGATCTTCTTCAGCGTTTCAGGACGCCGCGCCGCAACCACGATCGGCACGATCCTGAAATCTTTCTTCAGCCAGTACTGAAGGAAGGGAATCTGGACCTCAACGCTGTGCTCGCGGTTGTGCGCCTCGATGTCGGTGGTGAAGACCGGGTTGTCGTGCGCAAGCCGGATCCCGAGTTCCTTATTCACCTTCACCGTCCCGAGAGGCGTAATAAAATCCCCCGCGGTATACACCGAGGCCCGCTCGATGTCCAGATAATGACTCGGTCCGAGCACGAAGACATTGTCGTACTGTTTCGAAGGGTCAACCAGCGAATAGCCGCAAGCAGCGACTCCGCCGCTAAAGACGTATCCCGCATGCGGAACGATGATCGCCGTGACATCCCCATTCGCCTTCGATGATGCCGCGGTGCTGAACAGCCGGGCGAGCATCGTTTGAAGTTCGTCCCGTTGGGCGGGATAGAACTGTCCCGCGACTGCGGGGAGCCTGTCACCGGGATTGGATTGGGACGAGCAATCGGTGCAGAGAAACGAAAGGAAGATGAGAAGAAGCGATCCCGTCTTTGTCATGGTTCGTTCTCCTGAAGTGGTGCATCGTGCAGTTTCGGCAGAAACGTAACGAAAATTGAGCCGAATTGCAACGCCACAGAATAGTAAAAAGCCAATAGGCAAAGGGAAAAATACAGATCAACCGAGATCTTTGGTTGGATTCTGGATGGAAATCTGCGGAAGAAGTCTCTGTGATATTGCAGCAGCGGCGGAGTTAATGCGGATGCTTATGCTTTAAGATGTGCGGTTTTTCCAGGCCGTGCGAGAACATCAGCTGTTCGTCGGAGAGTATGTTGTCCGTGTTCCCGTCGGCAACGATAGATCCTTCATCCATAACGATAGTTCTGTCGCACATCTCGGCGACAAATTCAAGGTCGTGGGTTGCAATGATCTTCGTCGCTTCGATCGAACTGACCAGCGCGGCGAATTGCCGCTTCCCACGTGGATCCAGCCCCCGGGTCGGCTCGTCGAGTGCAAGGACCTTCGGTTGGCAGGCAAGCACGCCTGCAAGACAAACCCGCTGCTTCTCTCCGCTGCTCAAATGATGCGGTGATCGCCCTTCATATCCGATCAATCCGACCTTTTGCAATGCATCCGCGACGATCCCCTTGACCTTGTCGCGATCCATATTGAACTGAACCGGTCCGAACGCAACGTCTTCATAGACCGTTGGGCAGAACAACTGATCATCCGGATCCTGAAACAGCAATCCTACAGCCCGCCTGATCTGCAAGATATTCGCATCGTTTACGGCCAATCCCTCGATGAACACACTCGGAATCCCTCCGAAAACATTGGGCAGGATGCCGTTGAGATGCATGAGGAGTGTTGATTTTCCCGCACCGTTGGGTCCGATCAATCCGACGGTTTCCCCTTCATGGATCTGAAAAGAAATGTCTCCCAATGCCGGCCGGTTCTCCGCATAATCAAAATGAAGATTCCGAACTTCGACGGATGTTTTCATCATTTCCATCCTCTCGCCGACATCGCGCCGAAGACTTTTTCCGCCCGTTCTGTGGAGCGGACAAAGAGCTGGCCGATCGTGAGTGAAAGAGAATACCATGTGAACTTTTTGCTCTTCGCGAACGTGCGGCTTAACCGGGCACGGTTCAACCGATCAGTCTCATCGATAAGGACAAAGATGTAGCGATACATGAGCGCCAGTATCGTGACGATGATCCCGGGGAGATGAAGACGGCGGAGAATTCCCAGGATCTCATTGAACGGAATCGTGTTCGACAGAATGATCATGGTCAGGAGGCTCACCGTGCTCCTGATGACGATCGACATGAACTTCAATCCACCGTCTGCCTGGAAAAGCATGAGCGATGCGATGACCGCGACAAACGGCTCGAACATGACGATCCTTCGGAGAACAAACAGAGCCGGAATGCGCGTGAACGGCACGATGAGTACGACGAAGAGCCCGGCGGCTGCGGGGATGTAGAGCATCCGGGCAGGGGGGATGATGCTGACAAGCACGATGCAAAGTGCGATGATGAGTTTGAGGAGCCCCGGCAAGCGATGGACAGGGCTTTCGATCCGGCTGTAGCGGTCAAGATATTCGTGTTTCATCTGCTTTGCGGCTTCTCCTGGGATGATCTCGGAGAAACCATCCTGGCAAGAATGAATGACAACACAAAGACACACGTCGCCCCGACGACTGCGGCGATCGGCAAGGCAATGCCCAATGATCCGACTCCGGGGATGCTATAGCCATGGGCGGGAGAAGGGACGACTGGTTTCGCAAACGCCTTCGCTTCAAAGCCAAACTGCGAAGCGATCCTTTCCAACCCGTCCGGCCACTTTGATGCAAACGGAGTGACGAACAATGCCAGTCCCAAAATTGTAACGACACCGTAGAGCAAAGTTCCGGAGAGCGATTGGGCGCGCACATCGAAAGAAGATCTTCCGTTCTCCGGCAGCAGGTCGGGTCTTGCTTTATAGATCGCCGCAAGAACAAGCGTAGTGATCAGGGCTTCCCCGATGCCGATCAGTATGTGAATTCCAGCCATCGCGGGAAGGCCGTACGACCATTGGACCGTCCCCGACCATGCCAATTCCCCGGTACAACATACCGCGGCAAGAACAGTTGACGACCATGCCGCAAGACCGGCGGCAATGAACTTTCCGTAGCGTGAGGGAATCAGCCAAAGGAGCGCCCGATAGGTCCAGTAGCCGCCGAACACTGCGACAATTCCCATGTTGAAAATATTCGCCCCAAGAGCAAAGACGCCGCCGTCGGCAAAGAGAAGACACTGCACGATGAGCACGACGGACATTATTACGATGCCGGCGCTTGGGCCGAGAAGGACGGACACCAGAACGGCGCCGATGAGGTGACCCGAAGTTCCGCCGATGACGGGAAAATTCAACATCTGCGCCACGAAGATAAATGCAGCGGAGAGTCCCATCAGAGGCACATTGCGCGGAGAAATATTTCTCCTGAGTTCCCGCAGTGAATTTGAGATCCCCGCCGCAGAGAAGAGCGAAGTTGCAATAATGGTCTTTGTGTCCAAAAACCCATCGGGAATGTGCATGATCTCGCCTAACTCCTCTTCAGTTCTTTGCTTTGGCAACTAGATAGACATACCGCAACGTGTCGTTTCCCGTGTTGAACACATCATGCTCCGTTGCCGGGGGACAATAGGCGACGGAATATGGCTTTAATTGCATCGTCCGGCTGTTGATGATCCTCATCTCTCCCGAGCCCGCAAGAACGATGAGGGCTTCTTCGTATCCGCGCGTGCTGTGCCTGCCGACGGACTTTCCCGGTGCGAGGACCATGTAGCCCGAGTGCATTGTGACGGTGCCCGGCGGGCCGGTGAGAATATCCATCGAATCGGTTGCGGAGAGATCCAGTTGGACAACCCGGGGTTCGGGTTTCCTGTTTGCTGATTGCGCTGAGATCGAAGGGGCGATCGTAACCATCGCGGACAGGAAAAGAAATGATAAAAGACGACGCGGGCTCATTGTTCGGCATCCTTCCTTGTGGTCTATTTGAGTGAGCAGTTTATTCCTGCAAAAAGCGTCCTGCCGGGCATCGGGTAGTCATAGATGGTCTGGTAACTGATATTGAACAGGTTCTCTCCGGATATGTAGAGGCTCACAAAATCAGCGGCCTGGTATGCGACGCGCGCGTCAAGACGCGAATAGTCGGGAAGCCGTTCTTGCGACCCATCCGCACCATAGAGAACTGCAACACGCTGCATTGATAGCTTCAGCGTGGCGCGGTTATAGATATAATTGATTCCGACGAATGCTTTGTGCTTTGGAGTCGTATACGTCTGCTCGCCGGGGTCGATATAACTGTAGCTCGCGTCAATTCTCAACGAATTGAGCGGCCTGTAATGCCCTGCAAATTCGACCCCTTTGTGGCTGAAGCTTCCGGAATTCATGAATTGTATGCTGGGGTACACTCCCTCGACAAGGATAAGATTTGTCCCCTTTGCTATGAATCCCGTAAGATCGAACGTAAACTGGTTGGCCACATTCTGGATAAGACCAATCTCGTAATTCCACATACTTTCGGGCTTAAGATCGGCGTTCTCAACGGGGAGAAACATATAGAGTTCACCGATGCTCGGGTTCCGGTAGCCCTTGGCAACCGACGCCTTCAGCGTCGTCTGGCTGCTCGCGGCCCAAGAAATGCCTGCCGATGGGACAACCTGATTGCCGAAGGCTGAATTGAGGACGAGGCGCGCTCCCGCATCGGCCATGAATTGGTCGAAGAAGAAGTGTTCAACCATCGCATAGACTCCCGTCTCATCAATGTAATGCCTCCCGTAGTCGGTGGTTGTATCCACCGCGCTCCCGCCGTAATGCTGCAGATCGGCCCCAACCGTAAAGACATCGTTTTCCGATGTCCGGAAGTTCTGATAAATGACTCCGCCCAGGTTCCTGTCGTCGGAATGAAAGCCGCCGGCGATCGAGTGATGGCCGTAATTGTAGAACATCTTCAGCGAACCATCCACATCGGCGAATTTGTCGTCGATGGAAATGCTGCTCGTGCTTCGCAAAACGTCATACCACGTATCGACTAGGGGAGCTGACGCCGGTCCCGGGTCGTAGGTTTTGTACTTGTTGATGCTGCTCGTAAGATGAAGGTCGAGGTTCTCGTTAAGATCGTATTCCGTGTTCAGATAGCCGTCGTTCGTGTTGAAGCTCGAGTAGGGACGATGTCCGTCTGTTTGATCGTGGTCGCCCGAGACAAGGATGTTGAATTTGTCGTCTTTGTAGCCGGTTCCAAGATCGTATTCCTGAGTATTGTACGATCCATTGGCCGCCCCGCCGGAGAAATCCAATCCCTCTTTCTCAGCCTTTTTCGTGATGACATTAATAACACCCCCCATCGCGTTGGTTCCGTAGAGCATGCTTGCGGGGCCGCGGATGATCTCTACCCGTTCTGCGTCTTGGCTGAGATAGGTGTCGGGGAGGGGATGGCCGTAGAGCCCCATGAACTGAGGGACGCCGTCGATCATCACGAGGACCTTTGTGTCGGGACTTCCCCCTAACCCCCGAATGCTGATCGTGCCTGCTGGATTATCTATTCCATAACCGATAACCCCTCGTTGTGAAACGAACAGATCCGGAACTTGTTCACTCACCGCATCCAGGAGCGAGAGTTGTCCGCTCCCTTGCAGCTCACTCGAACTCACGACGGTGACGGATGCCGGAACATATTTCCTGCTTAGCCCTTCCCGGGTTCCGGTGACAACCACAGGCTCTTCATAGTAGACTTTCGTGGAATCTGTCTTCAGCGCCTGGGAAAATGCCGGTGACAGACAGATCAAAAACAGGGGTAAATAATATCTTCGACGGATCATTGTTTCTTCCAATGGAGTGTTAGAATTCTTTGCCGGTGAGTGTAAGGCTGAGGCTTCCGTGTTTTACCCCTTTGAAGCTGAGGATCTTGTCCGACAGCTCGCTGATCTTAACGGCGTTGTCTTTCAATATGATCACTTCAAGGCAGTTATCATGGTCGATGTGGACATGCGAGGTCGAGACGATAGTTTTGAAGTGCTCGTGCTGGAAGTCCGTAAGCTTTCCCTCCAGCTCTCTGACGTGGTGGTCATACACAAATGAAAGAACGCCGAAAGCCCGGGAATTCGGGGCGTGGACGCGCTCCTGCACGATCTTCTCCCGCACAAAATCCCGGAGAGCCTCGGAGCGGTTCGTATATCCTTTCTTGTCGATCATCGTATCGAGCTTGGCGAGCAGCTCGCTTTCCATGGAGACGCCGAACCGGATCAGTTCTGTTCCTTTCATGTAGCACCTTTTTTATAAATGTAACACTATCCTTCGCGATAATCAAGGAAGGAATCGTTCCGGCGATCCACAGTGCCATGCGAAGGTATACTGTGGAGAAGCGACAGATCTGCGGAGCGACAAGAGCCGAAACCAACCACTCGAGTACTCCTTGTCGCCGTCATCCTGTCATCGACTCCATTTCTTGCCGTCGGGGAGAGGAGCGTTGCATTTTACAGTTTAATTATTCCTCTCTTTTGTTGGCTTATGCAATGAACCCGTTCCTCCGTTTCGATCTTCGGCTAATAAGGTTGACGTTGGTTGCATTTGTATATGATTAGGCTTAGTTTTGCAGCAATGCTGTCGCTGGGGGTGTTTCAGAGAACGGCTTGCGGGGGAACTGCGGAATTCCGCCACAATCATGAGAAATCAAAAACAGGGTCGACGTTCGATACGTGGCGTGTCGGCAGTCGCTGACAAGTCGAAATCTGAAAATCAATCCAAAATGATGAACGTGCCTAGACAAGCCAAGCGGAGTGAGAGAAGAAAGGGTACCAGTGATCTCACCTTGGCCACAGCGAAGATCAAAAAGCGAGTTGGCGTGCAGAATAATCTTTGGAATGATCTTTCATTTACGAGGAATTTCCTTGCTGCAATCAAGGTGGGAGTAGCCCTTCTGGCCAACCGGACTATAATCGGGACGAACGATCATTTCTGTAAGATGACCGGATACAAGGAAAGAGAATTGATCGGCAAACCGGCGCGTTTGCTCTACCCGGAGGAAGAACAGTACCTCACAAAAGGAAGAATATTATACGATTTTGTAGACGCAACAAAAAAAGGGACAGAAGGGATGATGAGAAGGAAGGACGGTTCCCTTATGGATGTTCGCGTGTATGTCTGTCCATTCGACCGGAAGAGGGCATCAAGGGGATTCGTTGTAACCATTGTGGATATTTCGGCGCGAAAAAAAGCGGAACGAACGTTGGAATCCTCAATGGAGCAACTTCATGCACTTACCGCAAGACTTGAAGACATCCGCGAAGATGAACGACGATCGCTTTCTCGAGAACTTCACGACCAGCTTGGACAGATCCTTTCGGCGATCTCCCTGGATTTAGAGGCAGCCAAGAAACTCGACGCCGCCAAAGAGAAGTTGATCACACGCAAACTCGATTCTGCGCTCGAATTAACTGACAATGCCATTGGTATCGTCAAAAATGTTTCGGCCAGGTTGCGCCCTAGCTTGCTCGACCACCTTGGACTCCTCGCCGCAATTGAATGGCTGACAAACGAGTTCGAACGGATAACGGAGGTTCCTTGTGAGCGCGACCTTCCCGCCGAGGAACTTGAGATCGATGAGAGTCGGGCAACCGCTCTTTTTAGGATTCTGCAGGAAGCACTCACCAATGTCGCTCGCCATGCACGCGCAAAAAAAGTGAAAGTGAGCCTCAAGGATTCTACCAATGAGATTGTTCTTTCGGTCGTCGATAACGGCATTGGTATCTCTGACCGTGACCTTCATAACCCGAAATCGATCGGCCTGTTGGGCATTCAGGAGCGCTTGCGACCATTAAAAGGAATCAGTACTTTCCGCCGTGGGCCCCATGGCGGGACGGAAGTGTTGATTCGGGTTCCCAAAAGTATTAAGGAATAGAAAATCTTGGCGATTCGAATACTCATAGTAGATGACCATCCTATCGTCCGGGAGGGATTGATCGGACTTCTGAAGGGGGCGCCGGACTGTAAAGTCATCGCTGAGGCTTCTGAAGCAGATGAAGCGCTTGCGAAAGCGCGGAAGGAAAAACCAGATATGATCTTGCTGGACATCGCTTTGCCCGGCAAGAGTGGATTCGAACTTCTGAAGCAACTCCATATAGAAATGCCCAAGATAAAAGTTGTTGTCCTGAGCATGTACTCCGAGACGCAATATGCCATCCGGTGCCTCAAGGCAGGGGCCAAAGCTTATCTCACAAAGCGAAGCGCGCCAAAAGAGTTGTTGAATGCCATTACAAAAGTAATCGCCGGGGGCAAGTATATCAGCGCGGCCTTGTCAGAGCTTTTAGCAAGGGAAATCGGCTTTGATGCAACATCTGAGCCGCACGAACGCTTGTCCGATCGCGAGTTTCAGGTGCTCTGTTTCTTGGGTCAGGGAATGACAGTAACCCAGATTTCCAAAGCCCTCTCCATTAGTGCTTCCACAGTCAACAAATACAGATCCCAAATTCTGTATAAAATGAATCTGCACACAACTGCTCAGCTTATCCGCTACGCTCTCGATAACAATCTTACTTACCCTTCCGAGTAGTATTCCCTCCTGGTCTCCGAGAAACCTCCATTACTGGCTCACTCTCTACGTAGTATCGCTTAGAACTTTTAACGGTAGCACTATTCTGATTTGTGCAATATCCAAACCCATTGGGAGTGACGATATTTAGCACAAACGGAATCAAGCACGCGAGAGAATGCTATGACGGTATACATCTTCTTCGCATCGGGACAGGTTGACGTTTCTGTTATCGATCGCTGTTGTACTCCGGGGCCGATAGATCTGATCGGCTACTCAAGAAACGCGAAGGATGCCGTGTTACAGGTGATTGAAAATAAACCGCAGGTGGTCGTGATTGATTCCCGAAATGCAACGGATGCTGCAATCAGAGTAATGCGAGAGCTCTGGAACCTTGATCTCGTTGTCATCATCATTTAAGACCTAATGTCATGATCGGGCATTCAACAGTTTTGTCCAGCGTATCCGGCAGTGCTTCAATTACAGATCGGGCCTGTCATTCGCCAATGATACGGAGAACACATGTACTCAATTGAAAGAACACTATGGGGTTTCAAGCTAACCTTTGACCAGACCATCTCAAACGAGGGGATGCAGAAATGGCTCAAAGAGTCTCAACAGGCTCTTGTAGGGGTGAAAGGAAATTTTGGGATATTGGTCGACATGCGGACATTAAGGCCTCTAACGACCGCTGCGCAAAATACGATGATCGATGGACAGCAGTTGTACAGGAAAGCAGGTATGGTCCGTTCGGTTCTGATTCTGAATGGCATGGGGCTGACGCTTCAGTTCAGACGCCTTGCAATTGTCAGCGGCGTTTATCAGTGGGAAAGATACATCGACGGGTCATCAATAACGAATTGGGAACAGGTTGGGATAGACTGGCTAACGAAGGAAATTGACCCCGATATGAGCAGCGGATGGTTAAAATCGCCTTTGCGTCAAGATCGTCGTTTGGAATAACCTAAGTTCATTGATTGACAGGGGGAAGATGTTTCTACGGTATTGGTTTTCACAATATATAGAAGGAGTAATGCTATGAAATGGTTCTCTGATCTAAAATTGAAGACAAAGCTTCTCTCATCATTTCTTTGTGTAGCGTTTGGCTTACCAATCATTGGGATGGTCGGGATTATTGAGATGCACAATTTGAGTACCGCGAACACATTAATGTATGAGAACGTGACGATTCCAACGGCAGAATTAGGAGATATCCAGTCAAACATCCAGGCGACAGCTGCGCAATTTTATTCCCTTCTTCTCTCGACAAATGGTGATGATGATCGCAGATCTGCGGAAAGGATTAACCAGTTGATCGCAAAGGTCGACACCGACTTAGTGAGTTTTGATAAAACCATCATCTCCCAGTCAATTAGGGATGCGTTCAAAGAATTTGTCGAAACTCGCGGCGAATATACCTCCAAGGTGAAAGAAGCCCTCGACCTCGCTACCTCGAATAGAAAAAGAGAAGCCTATTCTTTCGCAAAAACTGAATTGGCGCCCATAAGGCTAAAGATGGCGGGATCGTTGGACAGGCTTGTAGAATTAAAGAAGGCGGCAGCAAAGGAGACCGCCAATGAGAACGCACAACTAGCAAGTCAAGCGACGTGGATTACCTTAGGTATCGTGGCTTTTGGAACGGCGTTGGCCATCGCGTTAGGATTGTACATTGCTCGGATCATCGGTAATCCAGTGAAGAAGCTAGCGGAGCAAGCTGATACTATCGCGAACGGCGACTTAACAGTAGAAGTAAAGCAGCATTCGAAAGACGAGGTGGGACAGTTAGCGGCATCCTTTAAAGTGATGGTGGAAAACCTGCGGCAAACGATCGGCCAGGTTGGTGAAGCATCGTCGGCCGTGGCGAGCGCAAGCAGTGAGATTAGCAGCAGTACGGAAGAGATGGCAGCCGGTGCACAGGAGCAAACAAGCCAGGCGGGCGAAGTGGCGAGCGCTGTGGAGGAGATGACCAAAACGATTGTCGAGAATTCCAAGAACGCTTCAATAACTGCCGAAACTGCCAAAGAGGCAAAACAAGCCGCAGGATTAGGGGGAAGCGTTGTCGAAGAAACAATTGTTGGCATGAAGCGAATCGCCGATGTCGTTAATAAGTCTGCAGAGACGGTAAGAGCGCTGGGAAAATCAAGCGACCAGATTGGAGAGATCATCGGCGTTATCGATGACATTGCCGACCAAACAAACCTTCTCGCGCTCAACGCGGCAATTGAAGCGGCCCGAGCTGGAGAACAGGGACGCGGATTTGCAGTTGTTGCAGATGAGGTCAGAAAGCTCGCCGAGCGGACCACGAAAGCGACAAAGGAAATTGCCGGAATGATTAAGCAGATCCAATCGGATACGAAGGGGGCAGTGAGTTCGATGGAAGAGGGAACTCAGAAGGTTGCCGAGGGAATCGCGTTAGCTGATAAAGCAGGCGCATCGTTGCGCGAAATTGTTGAAATTTCCCAGAAGGTGACAGACATGATTGCACAGATCGCCGCAGCAAGCGAAGAGCAATCAAGCGCTAGTGAGCAGATATCCAAGAATGTCGAAGCAATCAGCAGTGTGACAAACGAAACAGCAAGCGGAACACAACAAATTGCACGGGCGGCAGAGGATCTCAATAGGCTGACGGAGAACCTGCAACGAGTAGTTGAAAAGTTCAAGCTCAGTGCCGGCGAGGGTTCAAACAAAGTGAGTTTAAAGCATTCAACGCATCTTCGCCAGACGGAAGGGAAATCAAAGGTCGCCGTTCAAGAAAACGGTACCTTAGTATCTCATAAAGAGGGGTAATTTTTTCGATGGACCTGAACCCAATCGTGACAGGAAGGCAATGTTATGACTGAGAAAACAACAGATCTTAAGGGATCTTCATTGGGAAAACCCGAGGAGCTTCTCCAACTGGTGAGCTTTAAAATCGGGGAAGAGGAATTCGGGGTTGACATCCTCAAAGTGCAGGAAATCAACCGAATGATGGTTGTTACGCGCGTCCCGGATGCGCCTGAATTCGTTGTAGGTGTGGTCAACCTCCGGGGTAAAGTCATCCCTGTCGTTGACTTACGAAAAAGGTTCGGGATGGAGAAGAAAGAACCCGACAAACATACACGCATTATCGTAATGGAGCTTGAAGAGAAATTGGTCGGGTTCATTGTTGATGCAGTCAGCGAAGTTCTGAGAATTCCCAGGAGTGTGACAGAACCGCCGCCGAGCATCACGACAGACATTAATGTTGACTATATCACGGCAATTGGCAAGTTGAACGACCGCCTGATCACCCTGCTCGATATCGAGAGGATCCTCTCAAACTAGTCGGTGAAGCTACAGAGCATTCGCTCCCACAGCATCGCGTGCATTTCATCCTGCTAATGGGTGAGGTGTCTCTGCGATTCATAAGCGCGCACAAAGCCAAGAAGGACGGTGATCTGTCAAGTCGTGGGGGCCTTCTTGACTTGCGCCTGAAGAGGAGGTTGATCGATTGAAGGATGCAGCTGATAATTTTCGTGGGAGATAGAAATGTCTATACAGACTTTTGTTCGACAGTATCTCATGCCCCCGCATTTTGAGGATGAGGAAAAAAATCTCGTTGCTGGAATATTTATTACAACAGCGATTGCTACGTTTGCCAGCTTGTGTTTCTGGTTGATGTATCACATGCCCGCCGGGCAACCCTCTCTCTTGCCACCAATCATTCTTCTTGCAATCATTGCGCTGCTGTCAATTGCCTTTTTCCGGAAAGGATTCCTGAGCTTATCAGTGATCATGCTGCTATGGGCTCTGCTCGGTTTTTTGGACTACATGGCGGTGAAAAACGATGGAGTCCACGATACAGTTGTTTTTGCTCTTCCCGCAGTTCTTGTCGTCGCAGCACTCATGCTGAAAAGAAGGCATTTCGTCCTTTTTGGCTTCGTTTCTCTTTCTTCTATTATCGCGGTTGGATATTTGGAGATCATCGGGGTAATCAAGAATGGTTACAGCCAAAGCACTAACCCTCTCGATATCATCGATTTGGCCCTCATCTTTACTATCACGGCCGTTGCGCTCCGTTGGCTTTCAGAAAACTTTATTAGAACTCTTGCACGGGAAAGAAATGCAGAGCGAGAGATCAAAAAACACGCTAGTCAGCTCATTGAATCCGAGCAACGTTATCGCACACTCTTTGAAGGAGCTGATGATGCTATCTTCATTGCGAGCACCGACGTGTTTATCGATTGCAATAAGACCGCTCTCAGTATTTTCGGATGTGAAGATCGGTCAGAAATTATTGGTCATAGTTCGTGGGAGCTTTCCCCTCCTCGGCAGCCCGACGGGAGAGACTCAAAAGAAAAGGCCGTTGAATTGATCCGTGCCGCGATTGAAGGATCTCCTCAACATTTCTACTGGAAGAATTGCCGGAAAAATGGCACAGCTTTCGACGCCGAGATCTCACTGAGCCGGTTTGAAATGGGGGGCCAGATCTTGGTTCAAACAATAGTAAGGGATATCACTGAGCGAAAACTGGCCGAAGATGCACTTCGGATCAGCGAAGAAAGATACAGGATGCTCTATGAAGACAACCCGTGCATGTACTTGACCGTGGATTCCCATGGCACCTTGATCTCCGTCAATCGCCACGGAGCGAATAAACTTGGCTACAGCACGGACGAATTAGTAGGACAATCAGGCTTAAACGTTATCCACCCGGATGACAGAGAAGTGGTCAGGCAGCACATCTCGAGCAGTATGCAGAATCCGCTGCAGGTCGTCCACTCGGAATATCGAAAGGTTTGTAAAGATGGCGCTATCATGTGTGTACGAGAGTCTGCACGGGCAGTTACAAACGTTACGGGAAAGCAGGAGATCTTGATCGTTTGTGAGGATATTACAGAGTTGAAGCGGATGGAGATGATCATCAAGAGAAGTGAAGAGCTATACCGGACAATTTTTGAGAACACCGGAACGGCCATGATTGTGATCGAGGAGGACATGCTCATTAGTCTCGCGAATACGGAAGCTGTACATCTATCAGGATACACACGGGAAGAGATTGTGGGGAAGAAATACTCGACCGAGTTCGTTGTAAAAGAGGATCAGGAGCAACTGGTTCTTCAGCATCGTTTAAGGATCAGGAACCAGGATGCAGCGCTCCGGCAGCGGGAATTCCACATAACCACAAAATCAGGAGATATCCGCAATGTATTTCTTACTGCTAGCATCATCCCCGGTACAAAAAAGACGGTTGTTTCGTTGCAGGATATCACGGAACAAAAACGTGCCGAAGAGGCTTTGCGCCAGGCGCAAAAGCTGGAAAGCATCGGAACGCTCGCAGGAGGCATCGCCCACGATTTCAACAATGTTCTTTTGGGAATTATAGGATATACTGAGATGTCACTTCGATTTGCGGAAAGGAATTCCAGGCTTGAAAAGAACTTGCTGAAAATCCTCAAAGCCACAGACAGAGCAACGCATCTCATCGAACAGATTCTCACATTTAGCAGGAAAACCAACCCCCAGACGTCAATCATTTCTCTTCGGCCGATCATTAAGGAGGTTCTGGATCTGCTCAAAGCTTCGATCCCCAGCTCGGTTGTGATAGATTTCGATTTGGAGAAAACTTCGAAATCTGTTCTTGCGGACCCTACGGACATACACGAGGTGCTGCTCAATCTTGCAACCAATGCGGTTCATGCAATGAATCGGAAGGGGACGTTGACGATCCGGCTTTATGAAAAAGATCTCGACCAGATCATTTACGGGCTATCGGGAAATATCGGACCTGGTGAATACCTGGTTATAGAGGTTGCTGACACTGGCCGTGGTATGGACGCGACGACGCTTTCAAAAGCCTTTGAACCATTTTTTACAACAAAACCTTTGGGTGAAGGTACCGGGTTGGGGCTTAGCGTTGTTCTTGGAGTAGTCCAGTCAGTAGGGGGAAACATCCAAGTAGAAAGCGAAGTCGGACACGGCACCACCTTCAAGTTGTTCTTTCCCGTAACCAGACAGTCTTCTTCCGTGGCTACAAACGATGATGCTGTACTCCAATTCCCTGGCACTGAGCGCATCCTTTTTGTTGATGATGAACAAATGCTTACAGAAATGGTTGAAGAACTGCTTACTCCTCTGGGGTACAGAGTAGTCGGAATTTCAGACAGCGCCTTTGCCTTGGAATTCCTGAAGGAAAACATAATGAACATCGATGTCCTTATAACCGATCAGACAATGCCAAACCTGTCCGGAATTGAATTGGCGGAAGAGGCCCTGAAAATAAGAAGAGATCTCCCCGTTATCCTCTGCACAGGATTCAGCGATGAAGCAAATCCAAAGATGGTTGGGGATGTCGGCGTCAGGCAATTCCTTACAAAACCCTTTAGGACTTATGAATTAAGTAAGGCAATACGAGAGGTGATTGACCATAGAAACCAGGAGCTATTAGATGCCAAAAATACTGGTAATCGATGATGATGAATTCGTGAACGGAATGATTGTGCAGCTTCTTTCAGAAGCTGGCTATGAGGCCGAGGGCGCCCGTGATGGAAATTCCGGATTGAAGATTCTCGAATCAAAGCAATTTGACCTGATTGTCACCGACATTGTCATGCCCGAAAAAGAAGGAATCGAAACGATAATTGCAATACGGAATATCAACAAAACTCTCCCGATTATTGCTATTTCGGGCGGCGGAAAAATAGATCCGCAACAATACCTGAGGATGGCACAACATTTCGGCGCCGACCAGACATTTCAAAAACCTTTTGACAGAGGACATTTTTTAGCAGCTATTCAAAAATGCCTTTCAAGAATACAAGATACGCAAGTCAAACCATAATCTGAGTCGTGGATAGCGCGGTGCTGCACTTTGGCTATTTGTGACCACGAGGCAAAAGTCCCTGTATTTAAAGGGGATTTTTGTTGCTCCGGCGAACAATCCCCCCAAAAAAATCCGCTCCACAGAACATAGTGAAATTTTTTTATCGAGGAACATAGAAGCAGGGAATAAACTGATTCCAAAGTATGGCAGAAGACACCGCCATCATCACTTTTCTAAAGTGCCCTGCTCTAACTGGATAAATTACACCTCCATGACGCAACTGACACTGTATATCCCTCAGAGGCGATGCTTGGAGAATTTTAATCAAATAATTAGAAAATAAATATCGGGGACTTAAGTGTTACGTTTCATTCTGATCTGATTTGCAATTAAGCGAATGAAGCAGTAGATTTTCGCTGGCAACACACACCGAACAGACTTTTCGAAGGGGGCTTCCATGGTTCTGTTCCCCCATTCCCCGCGCCAATCGTTCTATTATTAGGAGGGGCATATGAAACGAACAATCTCCCTTTTCTTCGTCGCATTCATCGCTTCCCGTTTTGAACTCTATTCGCAGCAGCTTACCTGGCAGGAGCATGCCATTGACCTGTGGAATAAAACCGGACAAGGCATGCAGGATTTCAGGGTGGAAATCGGTCCGACGACCGTGACAACCGCCGATACCCAGATGCAGGTAAGCTTACCGGCCCCCGCTGATGTGTTTTCTCCTCCAAATGCAGTTTGGTTCTCAAACATGTGGCAGGCCCTGCAATCGGACACGATCACCCTGCCGGGAGGACCTACACAAATAAGTTTCCCGTGGCTATTTAGCTCCTACCACCTGGACTTTTATGTTCGAGCCGATTCGGTGCTGCATATCGAGGATGACGTCTATGACGTTGTTCAACAGAAGGTCATCGATACTGCATTCCAGGCTTTTATCAATACAAATTCCTTCATCTATGATACGATGAGCAATCAATGGATCCCGGGATTCATCGTGAGAGGTTTGCGTACTTTCTCTTTCATGGCGGACAAAGGGGAGAAAATTATCACCCGGACGAGAGTCAATACCGGCGCTTTGGTTGACACGTCAGTCTTAAGCTTCTCATTAGTTGACGTTTTTGTCAGTTATACCGACAGTGCCGCATTCAGGAAACTATACCCAGACTTGCCGGCTGAGATTCAGAACTTCACGACGTCGGTTCCCGAACCGACCGGAACTCCCCGAAGTTTTGCTCTTCAGCAGAATTATCCGAACCCTTTCAATCCGGCGACGGTGATCAGTTATCAGTTGGCAGTGAGCAGTCGCGTAACGCTGAAGGTCTACGATATTCTCGGCAAAGAGGTTGCAACGTTGGTCGACGAACAGAAACAGCCCGGTTCGTACCGGGTGATGTTTGATGGTTCGAGGCTGGCGAGCGGAATCTACTTCTACAGATTACAAACCGGCTCGTTTACCGCAACGAAGAAATTGATGCTGGTCAAATGATCCGGCGTGCTGTTGCCTCTTGACCGTTTAACGCGGATGTTCGGAAAAAAATCCCTTCGGGGGTGCCGGCGGTGTTATAGTCTCACATTCGAGGCCCTTGGGATAAATGTTTTCTCTCTTTGTCAATCTCCGATTGGGAACGGAGTGAACTGAGTTTGGTAGTAGGAGGGGAAATTCACAGACAGTAACATTCCCGGAGTGCGCTCTCAGTTGGTTTTATAATGAATAGTCATTAATTTATTCATATCTAAAAATCATATTTATGCTTTGGAGGCTAAAGTGAAAAAATTGGCTCTTCTTTTCACTGTGCTGTTGAATGCTATACTGCGTATCGATTCCGTCGCTCAACAAATGCCTCTCGTCTACGATGTTGAGAACACCGGCGCAAATGACCCTCTCCCGTTTTTGCCATCGTTCAGTGAGCTTCCAACAGTGCAACCGTTGCCCGATCCGTTTGAGTGGGCCGACGGCAGAGGGCGCATTTCCCACTACTCCGACTGGGAATACCGGCGCGCTGAGATTGGCGCACAGATCCAAAACTATGAGATCGGCGTAAAGCCGATCCGTCCGGACACGATCACCGCCAGGTATTCCGACGGCGTACTCACGGTGAACGTTACCGTGAACGGCAAGACGCTTGTGCTCACTTCGGCGGTTGTCCTTCCGTCCGGAAGCGGGCCATTCCCCGCAGTGATCGGAATGAACAGCCCGAGCGGCAGTATCCCGTCTGATGTTTTCAGCAGCCGCAACATCGCGCAGATCACCTTCAGTCACGACCAGGTAACGACGTACGGCAACCCGCAGATTTCGAACCCCTACTACCAGCTTTACCCTTCTCTTAATCCGTCGAACACTGGACAATACAGCGCATGGGCGTGGGGAGTGAGCCGGATTATCGACGGCCTTGAACTGGTGCAGAATGTCCTTCCGATCGACCTCAAGCACATAGCCGTTACCGGCTGCTCCTATGCCGGCAAACTGGCTCTCTTCGCCGGCGCGTTGGATGAACGGGTTGCGCTGACCATCGCACAGGAATCCGGCGGCGGCGGCGCTACGTCGTGGCGGTACTCGCATACGCTTCCGGCCACGACCGTGGAAGATATCGATAACACGGACTATAACTGGTTCAGAGATTCGCTCAAACTTTTTGCCGCCAACAATGTTTACCGTCTCCCGGAGGACCATCACGAGCTGATCGCTCTCTGCGCCCCACGCGCGCTGTACGTTTCGGGGAACCCTGATTATACGTGGCTATCTAATCCGTCGTGCGACGTCTGCAGCAGAGGGGGACAGCAGGTCTACAATGCGCTAGGTATTCCGGACAGGTTTGGCTTCTCCATTATCGGCGGACATTCCCACTGCGCCGTTCCGGATACCCAGATCACGGAAATTGGTGCTTTCGTCGATAAATTCCTCCTTGGGATCGACACCGTCAACACGACCATATCGGACAGCCCGTACAGCATCGACCTCACCTCGTGGATCCCATGGACCATTCCGCCCCTTTCGGCCGGCAATTCATATTTTGGAAAAACCACGTTGGTCTCTCCGCCGAATCTTCAAAAGGGGATGGACACCGCGATCACCTTTACGTGGAACAAGTCCGGCGACGCTCAAGAATACTATATCCAGCTGTCCACCGACCTCACGTTCACAAAAAATGCCATCAACGATTCAACGACCGATACGGCAAGAACGCTCAACGGCTTATTAAAAAGCGAACGCTACTATTGGCGCGTGCAAATAAAGAGCGCCGCCGGTACCGGTCTCTGGAGCGATGTCTGGCAGATCACCACGGCGGGTCCTCTGCCGGCTAAACCGGAGTTATTGACCGCGGCGCAGGATTCGGTTCAATCGACGTATCTCGGATTTAAGTTCAGCTGGGGAAAGGCCGCCTACGCCGATCAATATTTGATCCAGATATCCAACGATTCGACCTTCATCCACATTAACGTGTCGGCGTCGACGCCGGATACGCTCGCGGCATACTTCGGTTTCTTGGAAGGGGAGCAGTACTACTGGCGGATCCAGGCGAGCAATGTTCTGGGCTCCGGACCCTGGAGCGATGTCTCCGTGTTCCCGCAATCCCCGGCAGGGGTTAAAGCGGAGCAAGGAATTCCGGCAACGTACTCATTGAGTCAGAACTATCCCAACCCATTCAACCCGGCGACGACCATAAAATTTGCTTTGACGAAGCCGGCGCTGACGACGCTGGTTCTCTACGATATTCTCGGCAGAGAAATCCAGACTTTATTAGACAGAGAGTTGGAGGCGGGATATCACGAGATCAATCTCAATGCAGGCCCCCTCCCGAGCGGAGTTTATTTTTATAGGATTGAATCGGGAAGCTTCGTTCAAACCCGGAAAATGGTCTTGATGAAGTAAGCCAAAGGGCTGTTCAGCGGTTCAGATAGGGCCGGGACGGGGTTTGCAAGGTCTTAGGAGTTGATGTAAGCCCTCTGCGGAGCAGTTTTTCCTTTTACGGGGAGATGATGTCTTTTTTAGGCAAAGCTATTCCTCTCGCTTTACCTCGGCGACGAATTTTTCCGGCCTCCCTTTTGCCTGCAACCCGAGCAGGCCTCTTGCCCGATCGAGCGCGTCGTCGACATTGCCGAAGACATTTTCCTCCCCGATTTCATCGAGCAGGCCGTACTGAGTAAAGGCGTATAGCGGCTGGGCATGGACGCCCGAAAAGATCAGGTGGGTTTTTTCCTTCCTGCTTTCGGTCATCACCTCCCGGAGCAAATTCAATCCGCTGGCGTCGATAGCAGGAACATTTCTCATCCTGATAATTCGTATCTTCGGCGGCCGTTCAACCATCCTCATCGCTTCCTTAAATTTTGTGACCGCTCCGAAGAAGAATGGCCCGTTTATTTCGTACACCTCTACTCCTTCCGGTATAACACGCGCCGAAATGCTGTTAGGATCCTGCACCTCTTCCTGGTCCCTCAATTCCCGCGTGACGACGCCGACGTTCGTCACCGTAGCCATTCTTCTCATGAAGAGGAGCACAGAGAGGATCATCCCGATTTCAATGGCGATCGTCAGGTCGAAGACTACGGTCAGGAAGAAGGTCGTCAGCAATACGACAACATCGCTTCGCGGACTTTTAAGGAGCTGTTTGAAGACGTGGTACTCGCTCATGTTGTAAGCGACCATGATGAGGATGGCGGCCAGGGTCGGCATCGGAATGAGCTTGGCCCACTTCCCAAGCACGATCATGATCGCAAACAGGGTCACGGCATGGACGATGCCGGCGATCGGCGTCCGCCCGCCGTTCTTGATATTCGTTGCCGTCCGTGCGATAGCCCCGGTCACCGGTATCCCTCCGAAGATCGGAGAGACGATATTTGCGACCCCCTGGGCAACCAATTCCATATTCGATTTATGCCTTCCCCCTATCATACCGTCGGCAACCACCGCCGAGAGGAGCGCCTCGATAGAGGCGAGAATGGCGATCACCGTCGCAGGCATGATGAGGTTTCGTATCTCTGCAAGAGTAAAGGTCGGGACTGACGGGGAAGGAAATGAGGATGGGATGCTGCCAAATCTGGTCTCGATCGTTGCAACCGGCAAATGATAGTACTGGACGACGATTGTCGTGACGATGATGGCGACGATCGAGCCGGGGATCTTTTTCGTCAGCTTCGGCCATAACCCCATGATGAGGAGTGAAAGAAGCCCGACGAGAAACGTCGGCACATTCAAAGATCCGGCCGCGCTAAAAAATGCAGACCATTTTTGTATGAAGTCGGCCGGGACAGTGCCGATGGAGAGGCCGAAGAAATCTTTTATCTGACTCGAGAAGATAATGACGGCGATCCCGCTCGTAAACCCGACGATGACAGGATAGGGGATGAACTTGATGAGGGATCCGAATTGAGCGAACCCCATAACGACAAGGATGACTCCGGCCATAATCGTTGCGATCGCCAGTCCGTTCTCGCCGTATTGTTGAACGATGCCGTACACGATGACGATGAATGCACCCGTCGGTCCGCCTATCTGAACTCTGCTCCCTCCCAGGAAGGAAACGATAAATCCCCCGATGACGGCCGTGATAAGCCCTTTTTCCGGCGAAACTCCCGAGGCAATAGCGAACGCGAGGGCCAGAGGCAAGGCAACGATCCCGACAAGCGCCCCGGCAATAAGATCGCTGACGACCTGGTCTCTGCTGATCCGGGGCAGCATCACAAAAAGTTTTGGCTTAAACATGCTTTCGGGTTGTTTTACTGAACAATGGTATGATGATAAAATTTACGGAAATTATTGGTAAGACGGAACCCGCCATATTTAAACTTACGCAAAAATTTTGTATGTTGGTCCGGAGAAGAAAAAGCCCCTGCTGTTGGTGGCACGTTGTTTCTTCTCTGCACGATCTCGTCGATAATTTCTCTGAAGGAGCAGAATCTATGTCTTCGTATCAGCCTGCCGTCAAAAGATATGACGCGATGAAGTATAACCGATGCGGCCGTTCCGGCGTTCAGCTCCCGGTCGTTTCTCTCGGCATGTGGCATAATTTCGGCGGAGTGGATACGCTGGAAAATGCGCGCGCCATCATGAGAGCAGCTTTCGATGCCGGCATCACCCACTTCGACCTTGCCAATAATTATGGACCGCCCCCCGGTTCCGCCGAAGAGAATGTCGGGAAGATCTTGAAGGAAGATTTTTCTTCCCTCCGCGATGAGCTTATTATTTCGTCGAAGGCGGGGTACGATATGTGGCCCGGACCATACGGCGATTGGGGCTCGCGGAAATATCTTGTCGCCAGCGTGGACCAGAGTCTCCGGCGGATGAACCTTGACTACGTCGATATTTTTTACCATCACCGCCCCGACCCGAACACGCCGCTGGAAGAGACCATGGGTGCACTCGACTTCATCGTACGGAGCGGGCGGGCATTGTATGCCGGCATTTCCTCGTACCCCGCGGACCTGACCCGGCAGGCATCAAAAATTCTCCGCTCTCTCGGCACGCCGTGTCTCATCCATCAGCCCAAATACAGCATGTTCGAACGCTGGGTGGAGCAGGGATTGCTCGGCGCCCTTCGGGAAGAGGGAATCGGATGCATCGCTTTCTCTCCCCTGGCTCAAGGATTACTGACAGACAAATATCTTCGCGGCATTCCCCCCGACTCGCGCGCGTCGAAACCTCACGGGTTTCTCCGTCCCGAACAACTTACTCCCGAAAAGCTGGACAAGGTCCGCCGCTTGAACGAACTTGCCGTCCGGCGCGGTCAGACGCTGGCGCAAATGTCCCTCGCATGGGTGCTCCGAAATCCCGAGGTGACCTCCGTCCTGATCGGCGCGAGCAAAGTTTCACAGATTGAAGACGCCGTCGGCATCGCGACCCAGCCGCCGCTGGATAGTGACGAGCTGCGTACGATCGAACAGATCCTGAAACCCAACACATAAAATCCGATTCCTCTTGTCCGACAAACAGAAAATATTGGTCGCCGACGACGAACCGGGAATCACCGAAACCCTGGCGTCCGTCCTTGAGAAGAACGGTTTCGAGGTTGCGAAAGCGTTTGACGGAGAAGAGTGCCTTCAGAAAGCCCGGATCTCGAATTTTGACCTCGTCCTCCTCGACGTGCACATGCCGAAGCTTGACGGCTATGAGGTGATCAAACAGCTGAAGCACATGCCACAGTTTCGCTATACGCCGGTCGTGTTCCTCTCCGGCTTCAGCACGGCCCCCGATAATATCGAGTCCGGCTATAAATTCGGCGGCACGGAGTATTGGAAAAAGCCGATGCCGACCGAAGAGTTCGAGGTCCGTGTGCGGGCCATTTTGAGGATCGCGGAGGCGGAGAAACGGCTGAGGGAGATGCAGGAAGGCTTTACGTCGATGATCGTGCATGATTTGCGCGGGCCGCTCGGGGGCATCGTCGGCTTTGCCGAGATGCTCTCGGAGGACCGGTCGTCTTTTTCCCCGGAGATCGGCGAGCTCGTCGACGAGATCGCTAAAGCCGCGAAGATCATGCTCAATTTAGTGATGGACTTTTTGGAGATCACGCAGCTCGACACGGGTGAAGTGAAAATGTACCGGGCCGAAGAGAACCTCCTCGACGTCGTCGAACGGAGCGTCTCCGGACTCTCGAAAGTTCAGAAGGAAAAATCGGTCCGCGTAACGGTCGATTTTCCCAAACTTCCCCCCCTGATGATTGATCCGGACCGGATAGAAAAAGTGTTCACCCAGCTTCTCGAAAATGCGCTACGATTCACCCCGGAGCGGGGATCGATCGTCGTTGCTGCCGAAGCAGCCCCTTCTTCCGTCGTTGTGACCGTCCGCGATAACGGCGCCGGCATTCCGGCAAAAGAGATCCCAATGCTGTTCGATAAAATGAGGATCACAAGACCGGGAGCGAAAAGAGCGGGGACCAAAACGGGGCTCGGCCTTCCGATCTGCCGAGGCATCATGGAAGCGCACGGAGGGGGGATCGCTGCAGAATCCGTCGAAGGAAAGGGAACGACCATAACCCTGACGTTCCCACTGTAGCCCGCTCAGGATTCCCCCCGTCAAACCTGAATGAGCCGGTTGATCAGTTCGATGAGCTTTTCGAACTCCACGGGCTTCGTTGCATAATCGTCGCATCCCGCCTGCAGGGCCTGATCCCTGTCGCCGACCATCGCATGAGCGGTCAGCCCGACAACGGGGATATGCTTAAGACTCTCGTCCTTTTTGATCTGCCGCGTCGCTTCCCAGCCGTCCAGTACAGGAAGGCTCATATCCATAAGGATAAGGTCCGGCTTTTCGGAGCGGGCCATATCGATGCCTTGTTGTCCATCCACTGCGGTCACCAGCGTGTACCCGCGCCGCTGAAGTCGCCTGACCATCATGTCGCGGTTGATCTCGTTGTCTTCTACGACAAGCAGCTTAGCCATTCGCCGATCCTGGTTGTGAGACATTCATGAGTTGAGGGATAAGGGATGAGATCTGTTTCAGGATTTTTTCCGATGTCAAGTCCCCCTTCTGCAGGATTTTTTTCACGGCCCCGTTCAACTGCCGCCGTTCTTCGGCCGTCAGGTCCTTCGACGTGATGACCACGATCGGGATGTGTTTCCACTCCTCGTGGCTTTGGAACACGGCAACGAACTCAAACCCGTCCATCACCGGCATCATGATGTCGAGGAAGATGACGCTCGGCTGCTGCTGCTCCAAAAGTGCGAGGGCGGATCTTCCGTTCTCTGCGGTCTTCACTTCCCAGCCGGCTTTTTCGATCGCGCGGGATGCCATGATGCGGAGGTCTGGGTTGTCGTCCACGACAAGGATGTACTCGCTGGGGGCTTTCTGTTTGTACTTATCGATGACCTGCAGGATTTTTTCTTTGCTTACCGGTTTGATCAGATACTCCGATGCCCCGATGGCCAGGCCGAAGTTTTTCTCGTCCAGCATCGTATACATGACGACGGGGGTCGATTTGAGCACGGGGTCGTTCTTGATCTCCTGAAGAACGGCCCAGCCGTCTTTGCGCGGCATCATGACGTCGAGGATGATCGCCATCGGGAGAATTTCTTTGGCCCGCTTGATCCCTTCGTCGCCACTCGACACGCATTCGACCGCGTAGCCTTCTTTTGAAAGGTACCGGGCAAGAAGGTCCCTCACGCCCGGATCGTCGTCGATCACCAGCACAGCCGTGTTTGTCGGCACCGGGGAGGCCGTCGTCTCGACGGCCGGTTCTGCCTGAACCTTTTTCTTCTCAGGGTTCTCGATCCATTGGGGAAGCGTGACGGTGAATGTCGTCCCTTTGGACGGAACGCTCTCTACGCCGATGGAACCGTGCATCATGTCAATGAACCTCTTCGTGATCGCGAGGCCGAGTCCCGTGCCGCCGTACTTTCTCGTGGTTGAACTGTCCGCCTGGGAGAACTCTTTGAACAATTTTGCTATCTGTTCCTGGGTGAGGCCGATGCCGGTATCCGAGACCTTAATGACGATGTCGGCTCCCGAGCCGTTCGACGGCGGCAGCGCGCAGGCGGTGAGAGTGATCGTCCCGTTCTGTGTGAACTTCGAAGCGTTGCTGATGAGGTTGAAGAGGATCTGGCGCACCTTCGTATGGTCGAGGCGCACCGCAGGAATGTTGGGCGCGGCGTTCACCACGAGCGCATTCCCGTTCTTATCCATGAGCGGCTGCACGGTCGCGACGACCTCCTCGACGAGGGTGTTCAGCTGGAATTCCTCCACGTAAAGCTCCATTTTTCCCGCCTCGATCTTCGAGAGGTCGAGGACCTCGTTGATCAGCTCGAGAAGGTTTTTCCCCGCCATGCGGATTCTGTCGAGGTCGGGGCGGTAGCCGGTCTCGCCGGCGTCGCTCATTTCTTCGATGATCATTTCGCTGTATCCGATGATGGCGTTCAACGGTGTGCGCAGCTCGTGCGACATGCTTGCGAGGAACGCGCTTTTCGTCTTGTTCGCTTCCATGGCCGCATCGCGGGCTTTCTCAAGTTCGGCATTCTGGCGTTTGATAATTTCCATCTGCTCCTGGATCATTCGCTCCGCCCGCCTGCGCTCCGTGACGTCGTGGTCGATGCCGATCGTGTGAACCTTTCCCTGCATTTTGATCGGTACGGCCGTGTATTCGATGATGTTCTCTTTTTCGTCCGGCCGATTCCACGAGTACGCCCCTTTGAACACAGCGCCCTGCGAAATGGACTTCGTATTATCCTCGCTGAGCGAATTTGCGAGATCTCGCAATCTTCCGATGCGCAATAAATCTTCTCGTGTTCGTCCGGCCATCTCTGCATAACGGCCGTTGCAGTCGACCAGCCTGCGCTGCTCGGGGTCGGGATGCTCTTCAAAGATGCTGATCCCGACGAAAGCGTTGTCGAAAATCAGCTGCAGTTTCTCCGTGGTCTCCCGAAGGGTTTGCTCGGCGCGCTTGCGTTCGGTGATATCCTCTTTGACCGCGACGAAATTGAGGATAGCGTTGTCTCTGTTTTTTAAGGGGGAGATGGATGCCATTTCCCAGAAAAACTCGCCGTTCTTCTTCTTGTTGTGAAATTCCCCCTGCCATTCGTTCCCGGCGAGGATCGTTCTCCACAGCTTTTCGTAATCTTCCGCCGAGGTTTTCCCCGATTTCAGGATCCGGGGATTTTTCCCGATGGACTCCTGCATCGTGTAACCAGTGACCTCGGTGAACTTTGGATTGACGTATTCAATCGCCCCCTTCGTGTCTGTGATGACGATGGAGACCGGGCTTTGCTCGACGGCCAGAGAAAGCTTGCGCAGCTGCTCTTCCGCGGCTCTGCGCTCTGTGATATCGGCGTACTGGGCGATCACACCGACCTGCTTTCCGTCCATGTATATCGAGGTCGCGTGCAGCTCCACTTCAACGGTCGAGCCGTCTTTGCGTATGCGGGTGAGCTCGCGATGAATGTTTTCCTGATGCAGCGATTTTGCGGTCAAGCCCGTCCCCTCGGTCTTCTTCTCCGGAGGGACGATGAGATCGTCGAGGTTTTTGCCGACCGTTTCTGCAGGAGAATAGTTGAAAATTGATTCAAACGCTTTATTGCATTTTTGAATCCGCTGTTCTTGATCGAGCGTAACAATAGCGATGGGAGAACTTTCGACGAGAGACTCGAGGTAGTGTTTCTGGTACTCAAGCTCGTTGCGGGCTTTCATGAAGTCGTTGATCTCCCGCGTGATGCCGACAAGGCCTACGATCTCTCCGTCGTCCTTTCGCAGGGGGACTTTCGTCGTTGACGTCCAATACAGGCGTCCATCCTCCAAACGGCGGCTCTCTGCCATCCCGATGATCGGCTCCCCGGTTTCCATCATGCGCCGGTCCCTTTCGATCGTCCTTCTGCCGAATTCTTCGCCGAACAGTTCCACGTCGGTTTTGCCGACCGCATCGCGGATCCCGGTTGCTCTCAGATCGTTCGCCATTTTGCGGCTGATGCGAAGGATCCGGCACTCCCTGTCCTTGAAATAGATGCTGTCGGGAACGCTATCCATGAGCGCATCCATGAGCCATTTTTCGTGCTGCAGGGCATCCTCTGCCTCTTTCCTTTTTGTGATGTCCCGGCCGATGCCCACGATGCCGACGATATTTCCTTTTTCATCTTTGAGGGGGAGCTTGGTGGTCGCGAGCCAGCGTTTCTTCCCTTCCTGGTCAATGAAGTATTCTTCCCGGTTCGCGACGGGGATGCCGCTTCGGATGATCGATTGGTCATCCGCGAAGAATTTCTCCGCGATCTCTTTCGGGAAGAGGTCGAAATCGTCTTTGCCGAGAACGTCGGCTTCCGAGTGCAAGCCAATATTGTGTACGTCGACGATGTTGGCGATGGTTTTCCGGCATTCCAGATCCTTGGCATAAATTGCATCGGGAAGATTGTCTATGACGGTTCTGAGCAGGATGCGTTCTTGAAGATGTTTTTTCTCAAGGTTCTCGAGCTTCTTGACTTTCCGCCGGAGTGTTTCGACTTCGTTCAAAAGCTCCGGTTTGCTCTTATTCTTGTCTGACATTGGGTATCTCCATGGTTGCGTCCGAGCGGCGGCACCCTAACTTAAGCGCCGGGTAACGCGTTGAATTTCTTCCACCGTTGTAATGCCGGCGATCGCCTTTTGCAGTCCGTCGAAATGCATGTCCCGGAATTTATTGTCGATGGCGAGCTGCCGGAGTTTGCTCGTTGTGACCTCCCCGTAAATGACGTCGCGCATTTCTTCCGTCACGATGAACACCTCATGGATGGCAATGCGCCCCTTGTAGCCCGTGCCGGTGCAGAACGAGCATCCTTTTCCCTTGAAGAGCGTTGTCCCTGCCGGCAGGCCGAGGAGCCCGGCCGATTCAAGTTCCTTCGCGTCCGGTACGTATTCTTCTTTGCAACGCGCACAGATGCGACGAACGAGGCGCTGCGAGATCACGCCGATGACCGATGCGCTGACCCAGAACGATGCGATGCCCAGATTGACCATGCGGGAGATTGCGCCGATCGCGTCGTTCGTATGAAGCGTGCTGACGACGCGATGCCCTGTCAGCGCGGCCTCCGTCGCTATCAAACCGGTCTCTGCGTCCCGTATTTCGCCGACCAGGATGATATTCGGGTCCTGCCGGAGGATCGCCCGGAGCACCGAGGCGAAGGTCAATCCCCGTTCCGGCGTCACCTGTACCTGGTTGATGAGCGGAAGCTTGTATTCGACAGGATTCTCGACGGTCGTTACGTTGATGGAGATATCTTTCAGCTCGTTCAGCGCGGAGTAGAGCGTCGTCGTTTTTCCGCTGCCGGTCGGCCCCGTGACGAGGATGATGCCGTTCGGCAGGGCGAGCAGCGAACGGAACAAGCGGAGGTTGTTTTCTGTGAAACCGAGATTGTCGAGATCGATCATCATCGACGATTTGCCGAGGAGGCGCATGACGATCTTTTCGCCGTTGAGCAGGGGGAGGCTGTTGACGCGCACGTCGAATACACGGTCGGCGAATTTCAGCGTGAACCGCCCGTCCTGCGCGATCGTATGCTCGAACATATCCATGCCCGACTTCGACTTGAGCACCGACGCCATTCCCTGGTGAAAAGAAAGAGGAAGCGAGATCTCGCGGTGCAGGACCCCGTCCACGCGAAACCGGATCATCAATTCTTCGTCCATCGGCTCGACGTGAATGTCGCTCGCCCCCGCTTTGGCGGCGCGCAATAGGAGCTCATCGGTCAGCTGCGCGATCGTCGGATCGGCCGTTCCGTCGAGCCTCTGGTGGACTCCCTTGCCGGAATGAATGTCGTAGTGTTCCAGCGGAAGCGTTGATTTGACCGATTGGAGCCGGTCGATGGCGCCGTGGTACTTTTTCATCGCGGCGTCGAAATCGGCATACGTTGTAAAGACCGGCAGGACTCTGTGTCCCGTCAGCTGCTGGAGGTGTTTGACGATCTCCTTGCTCGGCGGATCGATGAAGGCCATCGTCAGCTCAAGGCCGATCAGGAAAACGGGAAGCACGCGGAATTGCTGCATCTCCTCGTCGGTGAGAATCTGCTCCGGTGCGGTCTCGATCTCGTTTGCGATAGGCATACGTGCAAAGCCGAAGGTCTCGCTGAGTGCATCGGCGATCGTATTTTCAGGAATGCCGAAAACGGCCGTCAGCGCCCGTCCGACTCCCCGCTCCCGGGCAACGGTTTCAAATGTCCCCTTCTTGACATTCAGCGTCTCACGGCTTACGGTGCCGCGTGCGGCTAACGCTTTAAGAAATTGTTGATCTTCTGCTGTCATGGAAAAAGGTCAATTGAAAATTGAATCGATATCGTTCTGGGTCACACGCTCGGAGGCAGATTGTTCGTCCACGACCTGCTTGCGCATCTGCAGCAGCTCTTCGATTTCGTCGGGCATGTATTGCTTGGTCGCCCCCGTTTGAGGCGCACGTTTGAAGAGATGTTCGTTGGGGGATGCGGAAAGGGTCATGCCGCATTCGCCGCAGTATTTATCCTCCAGCTTCCCTATTTTGCCGCACCGCCGGCAAAGCGTACCCAACGGACTTCCGCAGGTCGTGCAGAATCTCTTTGCCTCGCTGTTGTCGGCCTTACAGTTGGGGCATTCCATGGCTTATCCCTTCATTGCGCGCTGAGCGAGAATCGCAAGAATCTTCACCAGTGTCTCGTCAAACTTTTCGCTGACGAACGGCTTCAGCAAATAATAGCTGGCCCCCGCTTCTTTGAATTGAATGACTTTTTCCTTTTCCGAAAGCGACGTGGTCATCACAACGAGGGCGGAGGGCTCGATCTTTTTGATCTCCTGAAGCGCGGTCAATCCGTCCATCTCCGGCATGATCGCGTCGAGGAACACCATATCCGGTTTCGAGGCCTTGTACCGCAGCAGGCCCTCGGCCCCGTTTACCGCAAGTTCGACCTGGGTTATTCCGCTGCGCTGAAGTAGTCTCAACAAAAGAATACGGCTGTGCGGCGAATCGTCAACCACAAGGGCTGTGTAGTTAAGAGGGGATGGTTTCATGCGAACTCCTGGGAATCATCACCGTATTCGTGCATCGATGTCAGTGATTCTTTGAAATAATAATGCGCTTGGTCAATATTCCGCAGATGGCTTTTTGTCGCCACGGCGGTGGTTAACCATGTTCACCTCTCCATAGAAGTGCACCAGTTCGACTGCACTTCTGCCGCAATAATCCTCACAAGACTCTTATAACTCATTTACCATGCCAGGAAAATTCGATTTTTCATCGTATGGCGCGGAGTTTGTTGATGGATGCTGACGCCGATCTAACTTCCGTCAGAGATGAATCTCACGGTCTTCGTCTCACGAAATGTCAGAAGCAATGGACAGGACAGGCGGGGCATTTGTGAAGTTACGACGGACCTGCGAAGGATTGGATGAAGTCTATTTTCTGTTAATAGGGGGGAAGAAGAAATTTGAAGTGATACAAACAGGGAAGTATTGGGAATTAATTCGCCGCTCTCGGTGAAGTAGATTCGATTCTGCCGTCGTCAGCCCAGCGAGCGGAGTATTCCGAGCTCAAGCCCGCGCAATTCACCGAGCGCTCTCATTCTTCCGAAGAGGGAATACCCGGGATAAATTCCTTTTCTGTTCCGGTCGGGGATCATGAGGTGGCCATGGTCGGGGCGCATCGGCATCCGTGCGTTCGGCAAACGCAGCTCGGCGCGGCGCTTTTGTTCCAGGAGAAGGGTTTTCATGACGCCGTAAATATCGATGTCCCCTTCAAGATGGTTCTCTTCAAGGAAATCTCCGTCCGAGTTCCGGGCGACGTTGCGCAAATGAACAAAATTGATCCGTTGCGCAAAGGTATTTGCCATTGCCACAAGGTCGTTCTGGTATCCTGCGCCGAATGATCCGGTGCAGAAGGTCAGCCCGTTGGCCGGGGAGTCGGCGGCGTTGAGGATCGCCCGGACATCTGATTCGTTTCGCACAACCCTGGGGAGGCCGAGCAGTGACCAGGGCGGATCGTCGGGATGGATCGCCATGAACACCCCGGCTTCTTCGGCCGCCGGAATGATCTCTTTGATGAATGAAAGAAGGTTGCCGCGGAGGCCTTCTTCGCTGATCTGCTCGTACTCCCCGACCGCAGTGCGGAATTCGTCCAGCGTGTACTCCTGCAGCGACCCCGGCAGGCCGAGGAGCACCGTTCGCTGCAATTCCTCCTTTTGAGGATGGCTGAGCTTGTCGAAAAAGTTCTTCGCGTCGGCGAGCTGCTTTGCTGTGTAGCTCTTCTCTGCATCGCGTCTTTTCAGAATGAACAGATCGAACGCCGCGAACGCCCGCATATCAAATTTCGTCGTGATGGAGCCATCCCGAAAGACCACTCTCAGATCGGTGCGGGACCAGTCGAGCACTGGCATGAAGTTATAGCACACCGTCGTGATGCCGCACCGGCCGAGATTTCTGATCGATTCTTTATAGTGTTCGATCAAGAGCCGGTAGTTGCCCGTCCATTTTTTGATATTCTCATGCACCGGAACGCTCTCGGCAACCGACCAGACAAGCCCCTCGGCTTCAATGATCTTTTTTCTTTTCAGGATGGCGCCGGTCGTCCAGGCATCCCCTGCGGGAATATCGTGCAGCGCTGTGACGATGCCGGTCGCGCCCGCCTGCCTTGCATCCTTAAGAGAAATCGGATCGTTCGGTCCGAACCATCTCCATGTCTGTTCAAAAGGCATTTGAATTTTGCTCTTCTATCACAGGTTTATATGTCTGCTTTATACCCCGCTGAACGCGCTGAACCCGCCATCAACGGCGATAATGGTGCCGGTGATAAACTTCGACGCGTCGCTTGCGAGCCATAACACCGTGCCGATCAATTCGTCGGGCTCACCGAGTCTCTTAAACGGAGTCATGTTGATGATCGTTTTGCCCCGTTCGGTGAACGACCCGTCATTCTTGGTGAGGAGCGTCCGGTTTTGTTCTGTCAGAAGGAATCCGGGAGCGATCGCGTTCACCCGAATTCCGTCTCCGAACTTCAGCGCCATCTCGACCGCCATCCACCGCGTGAAATTATCGATCGCAGCCTTTGCAGCCGAATAGCCGACGACGCGCGTGATCGCCCGGTACGACGCCATCGAGGAGAGGTTGATGATCGACCCCTTTTTCTGTTCCGCGATCGACTTGCCAAAGACAAGGGTCGAGAGGACAGTGCCGTTCAGGTTGATGTCGGTGACTTTGTTGAATTGAGAGATCTCGATGTCGAAAACGCTTTGGTCCAGCCCGATCGTCGCACCGGCAACATTCCCTCCCGCGGCATTGATCAGCACGTCGATGCGGCCGAATTGACCCAGGATCTTTTCGTTGGCGGACCGGAGATTCTCCTCCAGTGTCACGTCGCATTGAACGCTTGTTACCCCCGTGCTGATTTTTTTCAGCAGTGCTGCTTTCTTCTCCAGGTTTTCCTTGTTGCGCGCGAGAAGAGCGACCTTGGCGCCGGCGCGAAGCAACCCTTTTGCCATTTCGGTGCCGAGTATCCCGCTCCCGCCGGTAATGACGACAACTTTGTTTTCGACGTTGAAAAGCGATCGAAGATAATCCATTTCATCCTCTGTGTGAAGAAAACAGTGAATCGATTCAAAATATCAATAATCGGGACGGATTTCAAATGAAAAACGCCGGGGAAGAAGGGTCCCTTGGAGGGACGGAGCGAGCGAAGAAAACGGGGCGCGCTGCAGTCCTTCGACTACCGCCGCGATGCGTACTCGAAATTAGGACGCTACCGGAATCTGAGTGTTGTCACCGTTCCACACTTGGAGCGTTTGGCTGATGGTTCTCTTGTTCCCAAGCTCCGATCAGGACCGGTGGGAGCGAGGGGGGATATTCACAAGCGGTAACACTTCCGGAGGCTGTCAAATATTGCATTGAAGCATTCTTCGGTGTAACTTTCTTTATTGTGCTGAAATTCTCACCGAAATAGCTGCCATGCATCAATGAGCGTTGAACTACATTTCAACAATCAACACGCGCACGTTGCGCCGGGGCCTTCGTTGTTCGAATGCGCCGACTCGCTCGGTGTCTATGTTCCTACCTCCTGCATAAAACAGGGGAAGTGCAAAGAATGCCTTGTCGAGGTTGTTGAAGGGATGGAATTGCTTTCGCCGAAAGCTCCGCAGGAAAAGCATCTCAAAGAGAATTTCCGCCTATCATGCCGCGCCCGTATCGTCAAGGAATCGGGAGTCCTCCGCTGCCACACGATGCGCCGGGGAGAAATGAAAATAGAGGGGCAGGCGTTTCACCTCCCAGCTGAATTGCGAAGCCTAAAAATTGACCCGTGCGTCACACGCTCGGACGGCAAAGTCTTTCTCGATGGCAAGGAGATCGAGAGCGCCGCCGGCCCGGTCCACGGCCTGGCCCTCGATCTGGGCACCACGACCATTGTTCTCCGTCTCCTCAACTTGGAGACGGGGGAGATCGTTGCCGATACGTCGTTCGAAAATCCGCAGCGCTTCGGCGGCTCCGATGTCATGTCGCGGATCCACTACGACACTGAACACCCGGATAAGATCCTCCAGCGGACGCTCGCCGGATATCTTACCCACGCCATCGAAGATTTTCCCGTGGACCCCCATTCCATTTACGAAATGGTCGTCGCCGGCAACTCGACGATGCGGGATATTTTTTTCAGGCTGAACGTGTACTCGATCGGGCAGAATCCTTACCAGTCGATCACCGAGCTTGAACTAAAAAAGGGGGAGCGAACGACGACAAGCGTCACCGGCAGGCCGAAGCGACTTCTTCTTCCGATCAACCCGAGAGCGCGCATCTATGGAATGCCGGTCATCAGCGGGCACGTCGGAGCAGATGCGGCGGCCTGCATGCTCGCCATCGACCTGGCGAACGAATCGCGTCTCGTCGCGGTTATGGATATCGGCACGAACACGGAACTGATCGTGGGGAACAAGGAAAAGATCTTTGCCGCCTCGTGTCCGGCCGGACCGGCGTTTGAAGGGGGGAAGATCACGAGCGGGATGCCCGGCCTCCCCGGCGCCATTGAGAAAGTTGTCGCGCAGCCTGACGGCTCTTTCGCGCTGGATGTCATCGGGAATGTTCAGCCGGAGGGAATCTGCGGTTCGGGATTGATCGATCTTCTGAGCGAGCTGATCAGGACAGAGCGATTAAATAGACTCGGAAGGTTTGAGCTCGGGGAAAGGGAGATCGTGCTCAGCGAGACGGGCGAAGATAAAATATTGTTCACGGAAAGCGACATCAACGAGCTTGCCCAGGCAAAAGGGGCGAACGTTGCCGGGCTTCATGTCGTCTTTAATAGATACGGAGTTCGGTTCGACGAGCTCGATGTCTTTTACCTTGCCGGCGGTTTCGGACGGCATCTCGACGTCGAATCTTCAAGGAGGATCGGCCTGATACCGAACATCGATGCATCGAAAATCGTGCAGGTGGGGAACGCTTCGATCGAAGGGGCTACGATCGCGCTGCTGTCGCGCACGAAACGAATGGAGCTTGAAGGTCTTGTAAAGCGGGTCGTTCACTGCCGGCTGGAAACTGACCCGAATTTTTTCGATTATTTTGTCGAGGGATGTCAGTTCAAGCCGATCGACACTTTAAATGCGCTTTCTGAGGAACGGAATAATAAATAGAGTATGCCATCGGTAATGCTCGAGAAGATCATAGACATATCGCCCGAGGTCGACGTTCCGGATTCCGAATTCAAACGTCTTCTTGGATATCCCCCCGGACATGAGGCAGGGGAGCGGGTGGAGGAGCTGATGGAATCGACCAAGAGATGGTATGCGGAAAACGGGAAACCGTGGGTTTATGCGCGGCAGGCCGAATCACTGGAATTAATAAGCGATGGAGTACGTATTGAGGATGGCGAATTTCATTCTTCCCGGCTTTGTGCTCAACTCGACGATGCACGGTCGGATGGGGTTTTCCTTGTTGCCGTAAGCGCCGGCAGGAATTGTGAAGAACGGGCGCGGCAATTTTGGGATCAGGAAAAGCCGGACGAATATTTTTTCACGGAAGTGTACGGTTCCGCGGTCGTCGAGAACTTGGTCACCAACATCGGTGCCCGCTTTTGCGAATGGGCCGACGGATGCGGCAAAGCGATCCTCCCGCATTACAGTCCCGGCTATCCCGGCTGGGAAATTTCCGACCAGCGTCATTTGCTGGAGCTCCTCCGTCAGAGGAACGGCAGGGATTTCCCCGGAGAGATCAACGTGCTCGAATCGGGAATGCTTCAACCCAAGAAATCGTTGCTCGCGGTCTTCGGAATCACTTCCCATACTGAGGCCGTGCAGCGGCTCACGTCGTTGAACCCGTGCGGCAATTGCTCGTTCCACCCGTGCCGGTACCGGCGCACACCGTACCGGAATTCAATTCCGCAACTTGAAGATGTTCGAAACCTTCAGGGACAGCCTCAGAATAATGGGAGTTCCGCGGCGCGGCCGGCGGTAAATTATCTCACAAATCCGCGTGCGCTCCGCAAATGGTCGGAGGAACGGCTGCACCTCAGCGTTCTCGATGACCGCTCGGTGGAAGCCCGCTTCCGGTACGAAGGGACGACATGTTCCAATATGGGGCGAACATTGGAGTTTGATTATCATATCAAACTCGTTCCGACGGTTGAAAGCTATACGATCGTCGACGTGCGCTGCGAGCCGGCTCCGGGAGACGCCGGGCATACGCTCATGTGCCAGTATCTCGAAAATCCGCGGCGGCTTATGAGCGAGATCGCCGCTGAGCGCCCTCTCGTTGGAAAGAGGCTCGACGATGTCCTGACGTGGAAGCGCGAATACAATCCGTCGGGCTGCTATTGCAGTTCCGAAGGCCGGGAGTATAAATGGGGACTCGTCTTTGAAGTTCTCCATTACGCATTGACACGGCAAAATAAACTGGCTTGACAGATTCTCTACGTAATAATGAAGGAAGGATAGATTATGGTAAAGCTTTGCGACTTGAATCAGACGGCAAAAGAAAAACTTCCGCCCGCAACGCCGGACAAATCGGGTATCGGGGTTCATTATATCGATGCGTACATCAAACCGATGAACACCAAGCTTGAAAACGACATCCGGGTTTCGTGCAAGCGTAAAGGGCTTAAACTGACGCTGACCGTCGGCACAAAAAAAGGGGAGGGGTTGATGAGGAGGCTTGATGTCAGCCGCGACCCTGTGGTCATGCTGCAGGCGGCTCTTCAGGAGGCGGCAAAAGGAGCGGGTGTTGAGTTGAAGATCACCGAGAACGAGATCTTCGTGACTCCCTGAGCGGTCAGTAAAAGAATTCAGAGACCGTGAGGATCGGCGGACCCATTATTGTGAAAAACCGCACCGTCAAAAATCACGTACTTCTCCTTTTTGAGGTTTCCGATGCGGTCGAGCGGCGAATGCCGTGTCAGGATGAACCGGGGCCGGTATCCCGGTTTGATCAGTCCGAACTTTTCCTTGAAGCGAAGGCGATAGCTGCTGTTCCCTGTAGCACAGCGGAGAACCGTTAGGGGCGAAAGGCCTGCCCTTTCCATCAGGGACAATTCCTCGAACAATCCGAGGCCATGAGGCACGCCGGCCGCTCCGGCATCGCTCCCCGCAACGATCTGCACGCCGAGCGAATCCCCCCTTACCAGACTCGTGGAGTGTTGGTCCATAATTTTCTTCAGAGTCGAGACTATTTTTTCATCCCATCCAAAACGGCCGGCATGGTCAATTTGTTTTTGCACGGGGGCGAAGGTCGGCGCCCAGGCAATTCCCATGTCCCGCATCCGTTTCAGCTGGTCGTTGCGGATGAAAAACCCGTGCTCGATCGAGTCGATTCCTCCTTCGATTGCGTTCTCGATTCCGAGGTCGCCGGTGGCATGGGCCATCGTTTGTTTCGAGAATTCCTTCGCTAATGTGGTGAACTGCTTAACCTCATCCGCCGTCAATTGCGGTTTCTTGCTGACCGAGCCGCTTTTGAAATCGATCACATCCGAAACGATCAGCTTTATTCTCTCCGCCCCGCTCCGGATGTTTGAAAGGACACATTCCTTGAGCGATGGAAAATCCTCTATCGCTTCCGCCATGAAGCTTCCGTATTCACCCCGGTGATGGATCGCAGCGCCGGGGCTGTCGATGTATGGCATCGGAGAGTTTTCTTTGCTCGAAGTGAGCTTGTTCAGAGCAAGCCCGACGCCGAATTTGTCGCCGGCATCGCGCACGCCGCAGATTCCGAGAGAAACCAGCTGTCGCAACCGTTTCTCGGCTGCTTCAAACATCTCCCCGTCAGATCGTTTGAGGAGCAACGCTCTCTGCGCAGGATCGAGCTCTCCTCCTTCTAGAAAAAGATGTGCGTGCGCTTCGATAAGTCCGGGGATGAGTGTAAAACGGGGAAGCTCGAGGTCGGGACGCGTTTGCCCGGGCTTGAGAAGATCGGAGGGGGGAAGGTTTTTCCCCCCGGCTGCATAGAGAATGCTCTCGGCGTCGTAGACGATATGCGCATCGTGAATCGGTTCCTGCTCGCCGTCGAAGAGCGTGCCGACGCGAAGCCAGATTTTTCGCCCGCTTGTCGCGCGTGGTATTGAAACCTGTGATTCGCTATTCCCGTTCGCCTGATTCTGCATTGCTCCAGATTTCCATCACTGCTTCTGCCTGCCGAAAGCCCGCTGTCTCTCTGCTTTCCCCTTCCGCGGCTCTTCCCTGGTCTAGCGCATGCTGAAGCAGGGAAACCATTTTGTGGTCCGCCGGAAGCGGCTTGGGAAGGCTCTCGGGGTTCGCAATGGCGAAGTCGAGGCCCGCAGCGGTGGCGATCGTAAGGTATGCTTTTTCCAGATCGTGCCTGATGTGTTTCGGAGTCCCCCACGCAAAATTAGACAGCCCGACAGTGATATGAACTCCCTTAAGATCGTCATCCTTCCTGATGAGCCGCATGGCATCGAGTCCGATATTGACGAGCCCGTACGTATCTGCGCCGACCGGCGCCAGGCCGGGGTCGACGATAATCCTGTCGTTGCTCCGCCGGGCCTTGGCGGCGAGAAGTTCCACAAAGTATTTTACGGACTCGTAAACGTCCTGCGCGTTCAAACATTGTACCGAAGTACCGTTCAGAAAACGTTCGGACGCCATGACGACGACATAGGTGTCGTACTCAGCCACCAGTTCGATCATCTCATCCAGATGTTCGCGCGAAGCGGCGACTGAATTCAAGATCGGTGCGCCCGACCGCGAGCGGTCATAGTGTTTCAGCGCGACTTTGTGGTACTCGATAGACGGATTGTCGATGCAGATCGGCACAGAGCTGACTTGCTGAATGGCCGGGACAAGGTCCGGTAGGAAGCTGAGCATTTCCTCCGGACGTACCTGGATCTGCTGCGTTCCGTCGATGTTGAGGTCGAGAAAGTCGACGCCAAGCTCGGATTGGGACCGGGCGAGGCGCTGGTATCCTTCCAAACTCCGGGCACTGAACGCCGTTCGTGCCCGTCCGTAGGCGTTGTTGATGAGGTCTCCGATAATGTGCAATCTGTTCATATCCATGATTTCGTCCGTTTGTCCAATGTTAGGTTGGGTGGCCGCCGCGGGAGTGGTCTCTTCCAAGCCAAAAATTTGCCCAGGAAGATGTCCCGCGAAGCTCTTGATTCTGAATCACCGGTGCATGGCTCAGCATCGTTTCGACGTTGACTCCGTCATTCTTCAATCGCTCGTAGGCACGCAGCCAGATGCACTCCCCGTAACCGGCTACTTCGCAGCGTCCGTCCAATGTTCCGCCGCACGGGCCGTTGCGCTGGTTCTTCGCACACTGCGATTCGGGACAGAGGAATGCGATCTCCGGCAGCGAACAATCGCCGCAATCTTTGCATTGAAACAAGGCCGTTTTGCTCCAACGTTCGACCGTTCGCAGCGGCATCGGTCCTTGCTGAGGATTTTTTGAGCTTGCGGAGATCTTCGCGCCGAGATCTGTCAGCCATTTCCCCCGAGTGAACATCATAGCATGAGTCCACTGAGAGATACGGTACATCAAATTCATGGGCCGCCGGCTCGCAGAAACCGGGCGGTGAGAAGACGATCCGTCGGTTCGCATGTCCGAAGATAATTCTTCTGGGTAATAAAAGAACTCCTGCGGTCTGGAGAAGCCGATTTCCTTAAAGAATTGCACCCAATCGTTCTCTCCGAACGACCTCTCGATCTTAACGATCTTCTCGATCGCCGGATACTCGTACGCGCCGCCGAGGTATGCACCGCGGAAGCCCAGGTGACGGAAGATCGAAATCTGTTTCGCGGCCAATTCGTAGAAGAATGCTTTCCCGCTGTCGGCCGATCGTCCGGCGCGGAGACAGAGGTCGAGCAGCTGCGGCGTGACGACGATACCCGGAATTTTATGATCGTGGAAGAGCTGGGCGACTTTTGGGTTGAGGATATACACGTTCCCGATCAACGGGACGGACTTCATGCCGTTGCGGTCCATGTAAAGGCGGAGTTCCCGGTTTTTTTTTGAATCGTATCCGACCTGATTGATGATGAATTGCGCGCCGCACTCGACCTTCTTCCGAAGCTTCAAGTACTGCGGCATCACTTCCCCCTCGCGCAATTTGAAATTGGTCGCCACCGCGCCGACGAAGAACTCGGTCTTCCCGAACAGATGAGTCTCATTGCGTGTCTTGTTGCGGGGATCGTCGAGGCCGTTGTTCATTTTGTTCAACATGGAAATCAATCCGACAGAGTCGAGGTCGAACACCGGCTTCGGAGCGCCTTCGTTTCCCGCGACGGGATAGTCGCCGGTCATGGCGAGGATATTGCGGAATCCCTCGCTCTGGAGCTGCCATGCGGCGCTTTCCAGTCCGTTGCGGTTCAGGTCTTTGCAGGTAAGATGGATGACAACTTCTTTTCCGGCGTACAGAATCGGTTTGCCGAGCGCCTGCGGCGCAAGCTGCGGGTTGCCGCCGGCGTTGTCTGTCACGGAGATCCAGTCAACAAGTGGGGATTCGGAGAGTTGATTCGCGAACGACCGTGCCCGCAGCGCGCTCTTCTCGGCCATCGAACCGCGGATCGATACCAGCTCGATGCCGAGGAGAAAATCGTTCGTGTGATGCAATTTTTCCCGAAGAGTTTTCATGCATCGATCAGTCGATGGGGTACGCTTGAGCCGGCGGCCGGAGTTACACCGGGATTTTTGCCGCGCTCCGGTTGAATTCGCTGACGATCCGGCGGATTGCCAGCGTGTGTTCGGGAGTGCTGCCGCAGCACGAACCGACGATGTTCGCCCCCGCCTGAAGTACGGGGGGAACCCCGCGCGCCATGTCCTCCGGAAGTTGTTTGTAGACGGCTTTTCCTTTTTCGAGGACCGGAAGCCCGGCATTCGGCTGCACCATTGTCGGAAGAGAACAGGATCGGCGGTAGCGCTCGACAACAGCTGCGGCGCCGGTCATCTCCATCCCTGTTCCGCAATTCAACGCAATAATGTGTGCGCCTTTCAATTCAAGCTGACGTGCGGCTTCATCGGGAAGCACTCCCATCATCGTGACAAAAAAAGATTTGTCCGCGGAGAGATCGTACGCCAGCGATGCGATGATGCATTTCGAGCCGGCCGCTCGTGCGGCTTCCACGGCGAGGCCGAGTTCATCGAGCGAGGTCTGCGTTTCGATGATAACGGCGTCGGCCCCTCCTTCCACCAAGGCCCGCGCCTGTTCTTCGTACACGTTGTACGCAGTTTCCTGCGGGAGGTCCCCGTACGGTTCGAGGATCGCGCCGAGCGGTCCGATGTCTCCCAGCACGTAGCCGTCGATCTCGCCGAACGCTTCCCGCGCAATTGCGACCCCCGCCTTATTGATCGGGGAGACCTTGTCTCCATGGCCGTGCCGCCCGAGCATCGTCCTGCTGCCGCCGAATGTGTTGGTAATAAGACAATCGGCTCCTGCCTTCACATAACGCCGTTGGATCTCGAGGACCCGGTCCGGGTGCGTTAAATTCCACAATTCACCGCAGCCCCCCGGTTCGAGGCCGGCAAGCATTAATTGAGTCCCCATCGCGCCGTCCGAGACAAGTCGTCGCTCGAGCGCAGCCTCCTGGAGAAGTTTTTTCATCGTAGGATTCTCTGGAATATTTTCTGGTCGAAGGAACAGTTCAAGAAAGGAAAAACGATCAGCTCTGCCCGGCTTCCAATTCTTTTTTTACGGCTTCAGCAACCTCTTGAACCTCACCGTCGCGCTCCAGCTCGTCCCCCCATTTCCACTGCGCAAGATAATCGTCGGCGCCGGTGAGTCCCTGCGTTTGGGCCGCCTGGTCGATGAGAGCGACAAATTTTGAGTTCATCGCGAGCGTGACCTCATCGAAGTCGTCCCAGGCTTTCACCTGCGACGGAATATCCTGCCAATAAAGAATTTTATAGAATGCCATAGGCGCGGCTCCGCATCCATCAATGAGCGAGAAGCTTATTTTTGCGGATCGGCTTTTTTCCCCGCAAGCCGCAGGAAAAGGTCGACGGCGCTTGAAGCGTCCGCACCGTAGCCGTCGGCTCCTATCTCATCCGCGTACATCTGGCTGATCGGCGCTCCGCCGATCGCCATTTTAATATGTCCCAGTCCCTTTTCCTGAAATCCGTCGATGACAACTTTCATGTACGCCATCGTCGTCGTGAGCAGAGCGCTCATCCCGATGATGTCCGGTTTGTATTGATCCGCCGCCGCGAGGAATTTCTCTATGCTCTGGTCGACGCCGATGTCATAGACTGTGAAGCCGGCCCCTTCGGCCATCATGCAGACGAGATTTTTTCCGATGTCGTGCAGATCGCCGCGCACCGTTCCCATCAGCAGAATGCCGGCGGGCTTCACCGCCGAATCCTTCGCGCTGAGGAGCGGCTTCAGTACCGCCATCCCCGCTTTCATCGCGCGGGCGGCGATCAAGACTTCCGGGACGTACAAAATGTTGTGCTTGAAATCTTCGCCGACGACGCTCATTCCTGCGATGAGCCCTTCGGTCAGCACTTCCTGCACCAGCCGGCCTTCGGCGAGCGCGTCTTTCGTCATCTGCTCGACTTCCTTCGCCTTCCCCTCGTACAGGTATTGATTCATCAGCGCATAATCTGGCATCGTCCGTTCCTTTTCTGAAATGGTCAGCGCTTGGCGTTGTATTCGTCGAGCGCTTTCAGCATGGCCTGGATGTTCTCGCGCGGCATGCCGGGGCTCGTCCCGCCGCCGACCGAGAGGATGATCCCTTCGCCGCCGCTTTTTTCGAGGACCTCGAGCGTTGCGTCGCGCACTTCTTCGGGCGTGCCGCGGACGCCGATCTCCAGCGGGTTGACGTTCCCCATCAAACACATTCTGCCGCCCACGCGCGACTTCACTTCGGCGATGTCGGTCTGTTTACCCCAGTTCAAGACATTGAACCCGCAGTCGGGGAGATGGTCAAGGCACGCGCCGATCTCGGCGTCGTTATGATAGATCTTCACCCAGTCCTTCGGGAATGCATCGCAGATCTTTTTCAAGTAAGGGTGAGCGAACTCTTTGTAGTGTTCTTCGTTGATGAACCCGACAATGTCGTCCAGAATAAAAATTCCTTCGACCGTGTTTCCCATCGCTTTGTGCTGTGCTTTGAGCCAATCGATGATCAGGTTCGTGCAGAGGCCGATCAGCTTGTGAGCCCATTCGGGTTTTTCGACGATGTCGATCATGAAGTCGGTGGTGCTGCGGACGAAGCCTGCGGTGCATAACGGCCCGCGCGAAGTGACGAGCGGAAGTATCTCGCCGGTGTCGAGGATCCGCTGCCGCTGCATCCGGATGCGGTGGAGCGTCATCCCCATAAAAGCGTCGCTCTCGACCTCATAATCGGGAAAGCTCTCCATGTCTTCGATATGGTAGAGGGTGTGGTATTCGCTCGGCGTGTTGTCCTGCCAGAATTTTATTTTTGCCCCCAATGCCGACGGCTCGGCAGCCATGCCGTATTCCATCCACCAGGACGGAACGAAGATCACGTCGCGGAATTCATTGTGGATTTTCAGGTTCGACTGAAACCACAATTCCGGGTCGAGAAAGTAATCCATGTGATTCACGCCGAGGTAGCCGGGAATCCACGGGCTGTCGATGATCAGCGCCATCGGCACTTTGTCCAGCTTTTCGAGTCGTGCAGCCTTCTTGAAGGTTTGCCATTGTTCCGGTCTCATCACCGCGCTCCTTCGTCTTGTTTTCTGATGTTTGGCTCTTGCACTTTGAGGGAAAGATTCATAAATAGTCAGGCCGAAAGCTTGTGCCGACAAGTTCTTGAAAGTTCAATTTTGTAACTTTATAATTGTTCAAGATTTATCAATTCAAAAACTATTGAACCGATTCAATATGATAAAAAATACCTATAGATGTCAACCCCCCAAAGGGTATTTAATGGTCTTGTCCCTTTTTGTGTTCGCGGTTGCGGCCGGGACGTCGTTTGGGCAGGGGAAATTTCCGCCGGTAGAAAAGATGCCGTTTGGCAAGCTTGCCGACGGGCGTGAGGTCTTCAAGTATACCCTGATAAATGACACGGGAATGAAGGCAGAGGTCATCAACTACGGTGCGATCCTAACGAACCTGTATGTGAAGGATAAGACAGGCACATTAGCGGACGTC